>JBGSOU010000286.1:0-4421 GCA_041739025.1 Hyphomonas sp. | reverse complement strand
CCATGCGCAAACGCTGACCTTCGTCACGGGCCATGCCAAGTCCGGCGGCGTGCCGGATCTCGACTGGGCGGCGCTCGCGCGCCCCGGCCAGACCGTGGTCGTGTTCATGGGCGTCGATACCGCCGCCATCATCGCCGAACGCCTGATCGCCGCCGGCTGCGATGCCGGGACGCCCATCGCCATCATCGAGAATGGTACGCGTCCGGACGAAGTGCGCGTGTTTGGCGAGTTGTCCGAATTGCCCTTCCTGATCGAGGAAGAGGGGATTGGCGGACCGGCCTTGCTCATCATCGGCGAAGTTGCGAGCCTGCCGCTCGACGGCCCGCAGCTGCGCCAGTTCCTGCCACCGGAATTCGCGGGCGTGTCCGCCCATGAAGCCCTGGCCTTCGAGGATTAATCTGCCATGACGTCTGTCCGTCCCAAGCTCAAACCCGAAACGCCGAAGGCCATCACCGGCTGGGCAACGGCCACAGGCCGGTCCGTCTGGCTTGCGGCGGATGGAACGTGGACGGAAGATGCGGCGCGCCTTGCCGTATTCACCGGCGAGGAGGCCGAGGCGCGCCTCGCCGCGTCGTGCAGGCAGGAAGCAGTCGTCACCGATCCCTATTTCATGGAAGTCACCGAAACCGGCAAGATCACCGGCCGGGAAACGCTGCGCGAGACCATGCGCGCCAAGCCCGCCCTCGCGTTCGGGGGCGGGGCATGATCCGCATTTTCGGCGACAGCATTTCCGGAAATTGCCTGAAGGTGAAATGGGTGGCGCAGCGTCTCGGCGTCGCGCATGACTGGATCGAGATCGATATCCTGAAGGGCGAGACGCGCAGCGACGCCTTCCTCGCGCTCAACCCGTTCGGGCAGGTTCCGGTGATCCAGTTCGAGGACGGACGAACGCTGTCTCAGTCTAACGCCATCATCCTGCATCTTGCCGAAGGGTCGGACCTGATCCCCGGCGCGGCGTTCGAGCGTGCGAAGATGTACGAATGGATGTTCTGGGAGCAGTATTCGCATGAGCCGACCATCGCGGTGCGCCGGTTCCAGAAACACTATCTGAAAAAGTCCGACGATGCGATTGACGCCGACCTGTTGGCCAAGGGGCGCCGCGCGCTCGGCCGGATGGAGATGGCGCTGATCTCGAGTGATTTCATCGCCGGCGGCGCTGCCCTTTCGCTCGCCGACATTTCGCTTCTGGCCTATACGCGCCTCGCGCATGAAGGCGGATTCGATCTCGGCGAATTCCCGGCGGTCCATGCCTGGGTCGCGCGCTGCGAGCTGGAACTCGGCCTGCCACACCTTCACGAGGCGACCCATGTATAGATATGACCAATTCGACGCGCAGATCGTGCGCGAACGCGTGGCGCAGTTTCGCGGGCAGGTGGCGCGCCGCCTGTCCGGCGAGCTGCTGGAAGATGAGTTCAAGCCGCTCCGCCTGCAGAACGGGGTATACCTGCAGCTGCACGCCTACATGCTGCGCATTGCGATTCCCTATGGCCAGCTCTCGCCGCGCCAGCTGCGCCGCCTCGCCGAGATCGCGCGCGACTATGACAAGGGCTATGGTCATTTCACGACGCGCCAGAACATCCAGTTCAACTGGGTCGCGTTGAAGGACATCCCGGATGTTCTGGACAAGCTCGCCGAAGTCGAGATGCATGCCATCCAGACGTCCGGCAACTGCATCCGCAATACGACTACGGATCATTATGCCGGCGCCGCGCAGGACGAAGTGCTGGACCCGCGCGCCTGGTGCGAGATCATCCGGCAGTGGAGCACGTTCCATCCGGAATTCGCCTTCCTGCCGCGCAAGTTCAAGATTGCGGTCACGGCGGCCGAACATGACCGGGCGGCGATCCGCGTGCATGATGTGGGCCTTCACATCCGGCAGCAAGATGGTGTGACCGGCTTTGAAGTCTGGGTCGGCGGCGGGCAGGGGCGCACGCCGCACATTGCCGCGCTGGTCAATCCCTTCGTGCCCGAAGCCCGCATTCTCGATTATCTCGAGGCGATCATGCGCGTCTACAACCGCTATGGCCGACGCGACAACAAGTACAAGGCGCGCATCAAGATCCTCGTCTCGGAGCTTGGCGAGGCAGAATACATCCGCCAGGTCGAAGAAGAGTTCGCTGCGCAGCGCGCGGACGAGAAGATTGATCTTCCGGCTGAGGAGATCGCGCGCATCCACGCCTATTTCGCGCCGCCGCCGCTTCCGGCGAAGCCGGCCGGATCGAAACTTCTGGACGCGGCCAAGGCCGCCGATCCGGCCTTTGCGCGCTGGACGCGGACCAACCTTCATCCGCACAAGGCGCAAGGCTATGCGTCCGTCACCGTCAGCCTGAAGCCGCTGGGCGTGGCGCCGGGCGACGCAACCGGTGCGCAGATGGATGTGGTCGCGGATCTCGCGGACACGTACGGCTTCGGGGATATCCGCGTCAGCCACGCCCAGAACCTGATCCTGCCGCACATCGCGCTCGATGATCTGCCTGCGGTCTATGGCGCGCTGGACGCTGCCGGTCTGGGCGCGGCCAACGAGAGCCGGATCACCGACATGATTGTCTGTCCGGGGCTCGACTTCTGCAACCTCGCCAATGCGCGCTCCATTCCGGTCGCGCTGGAGGTGCAGAAGGTGTTCGCCGATCCGGCCTACGAGGAAGACATCGGCAAGCTGCACATCAACGTGTCCGGCTGCATCAATGCTTGCGGCCACCACCATGTCGGCCATATCGGCATTCTCGGCGTCGACAAGAAGGGTGAGGAATTCTACCAGATCCTCCTTGGTGGACGCGCCGACGAGCACGCCGCGCTCGGCGAGATCGTCGGGCCCGGCCTGAAGGCCGAAGACGTGCCCGGCGCCATCCACCGCGTCGTCGAGTTCTACCGCGCGCAGCGCACCTCGCCGGCCGAGAAGTTCATCGACACGCTGGAGCGCCTCGGCCACCAGCCTTTCCAGGATGCCCTCTATGCCGCTGGTTAAGGCAGGCGCCGAAATCGCCAATACGTGGACCTTCGTGGCCGATGGCGCGGTGCTGCCCGAAAGCGGGCAGACGAGCGTCTCGCTGGCCCGTTTCCTGGCCCTCAAGCAGGGGCAGGAGAACGGCCCGCTGCCCGACGGGGTTCGCCTCGGACCGGCCGACGATCCGGCTGAGCTGGAGCCCTATCTTCCTGAATTGTCGCTGATCGAGGTGGACTTTCCCCGCTATGTGGACGGGCGCGGCTACAGCCAGGCCCAGCTGCTTCGCCGGCGTTACGGCTATGCCGGGGAACTGCGCGCGGTCGGCCATGTCCTGCGGGATCAGATATTCTACATGCACCGTTCAGGCTTCGATGCTTACGAGACGCGCCGCGCAGGCCTATCTGAGGTGCTGGAAGCGCTCGCCGAGTTCACTGAGGCCTACCAGCCTGCAGCCAACGGCCCGGGAGCCGCCTTCCGCAAGAGAACCGGAGCCTGAGGCGCATGCCCTTCGATACCCTGATTGAAAGCCCTGCGACGGAGCCGTCCGTCCGGCTGGCCCGCCTCAACGGCGAGCTGCGTCAGGCCTCGGCGCAAACCATCCTGCGCGCCGCCATCGTGCGCGAATGGGCGGGCGACCTGACCTATGTGTCGAGCTTTGGCGCCGAGAGCGCGGTGATGCTGGCGCTGATCGCCGATGTCGATCCGTCGCTGCCCATCCAGTTCATCGATACCGGCATGCACTTTCCGCAGACGCTGGACTACCGCGACACGCTGATCGAAACGCTTGGGCTCACCGGCGTGCGCACGCTGGTGCCGGACGATGGCGAGCGCCGTCTCGAAGATCCCAAATCGATGCTCTGGAAGTCCAATCCGGATGCCTGCTGCGACCTGCGCAAGGTGCGCCCGCTGGAGCCGGCGCTGAATGGCTACTCGGCCTGGATCACGGGCCGCAAGCGCTTCCATGGCGGCGCCCGGATGAGCCTGCCGGTGTTCGAATTTGCCGCCGGCCGCTACAAGGTGAATCCGCTGGCCGGCTGGAATCAGGACGATGTCGACCTGTTCATGCAGCAGCGCAACCTGCCGCGCCATCCGCTGGTCGCGCAGGGCTATCCCTCGATCGGCTGCTGGCCGTGCACGCAGCCTGCGGATGATCCGGACAATCCGCGCGCTGGCCGCTGGGCCGGCCAGGAGAAGACCGAGTGCGGCCTGCACGTCGAGCGCAACGAACGCCCGCGGGTTTTTTGATTTTTGTAATTTGTCTGCAGACGGAAGAGGCGCGGTTTTTGTCCGCGCCTTTTTCTTTTGCCTCACCCCCATCCTAACCCTCCCCGCAAAGGGCAGGGGAATCGCATGTAACGATTTGCATTTGATCTTGAAGGGGATTCTTTTGTTTGGCGGCAGAGGAGAGCCGCCATGGACAAGCCGTCGCGTCGATTGACGTCGTTAGAGGACCCCCGGGGATCGAACACGGTTCACC
>JBGSOU010000273.1:0-10496 GCA_041739025.1 Hyphomonas sp. | reverse complement strand
CGGCCAGCGCCGCGGCGCCGCGCAGGATCTGGATGCCGTCGAGCTTGACCATGATGCCCTCTCGTGCGCGGGCGCCCGGCCCCGCTGCAGACGCGTTATCGCTTGCGGGCGGGCGAGGCAAATGAATGCGTGCAGCGGGCGGAATCTGACGCGGCGTAAGGGAAAGGTTCACTGGACGGAGTGGGGGCTGCGCGCTACGTCCGGGGCATGATGATGACACGACCGCGCCTGCTGGCCTTTGAGACGATCCGCAATTTCCGGGACTTCGGTGGCTATGAGAGCCGTCACGGAGGACGGGTGAAAATGGGGCGGCTTTACCGCTCCGGGCATCATGCCGAGGCGAGCGAGGCGGAGCTGGAGCGGATGAATGCGCTGGGCATCCACGTGCAGGCGGACCTGCGCCGCCCCGATGAACGCGAAAAGCAGAAGAGCCGCTTCGCGGCGCCGGTGACGATCACGCACGATGGCGGACGCGAGACCGAGGCGCCGCACATGCGGTTTCTGTCCCAGATGAGTGTCGATGCTGAAACGGCTGACCAGTGGATGACCGAATATTACGAGCTTGCACCGTTCAAGGAACATCATGTCGCAATGTTCCGCGACTGGTTCGTGAAGCTGGCCGAGGTGCCGGAAGACGCGGCGGGGCTGGTGAACTGCGCGGCCGGCAAGGACCGCACGGGCATCCTGTGTGCGCTGACCCATCACGTGCTGGGCGTATCAGACACGGACATCCGCGCGGACTACGACCTGACAAATGAGGCCGTGGGCGTGAACCAGCGCCTGCCCGAGGCGGCGGCGTATTTCAACCAGATGATCGGAAAGACCTATCCGGACGAGGTGTACCGCCCGTTCATGGGGGTGAACCTGAAATACCTCGACCGGGCCTACAGCGCCATCCACGCCAAGGTGGGGTCGGTGGAGGCGTACCTGGCGGACGTGCTGCAGGTAGATGCCGCGTTGCAGGCAGACCTGCGGGCAAAGCTGATCGAAGCCTAGAGCGAAAGCGCGGCCTTGCAGGCGTGTGGCGCGCCGCAGCCTGTGTCAGCCTGTGCGGAAGGACTTGCGGCCGAAGTAAGGGTTTGGCGCTTCGGGCGGGGAAGGCGGGGTATCGTCTGCTGGCGCCCCGGTGATTGAGTCGCTGGTTTCGGCCGAGGTTTCCTCCGTGACCCGATCAACCCCCGCAACAACCTGCCCCGCCGCAGGGGGCGCCAGAAGCGTGCGGATGTAAGCGGCCGCGGCACGGGCCGTCGACACTTCGATTTCCGGCGCGGCCTTGTCGAGGCGTTTTGCGAGCAGCTTGGCCTGGTGATGCGACAGCGTTTTCAGCTGGGATTCAAAGATCTCTTCACCAACGGCAGCGCGCAGCGCGATCAGCGCTTCGGCAGTCTGGCCGGCCGCGTTCAGCAGCTTCTTGACGATGAGGCCAGAGGCCGCCGCCCAGTCCTTGTCGGCAACCGCCGGAAGGTTGTCGCGCGCGGCAACGAGGGCCTGGATCGCCTGAAAGCCGGTCGGACCGCCGCCAAAGCTCATGCCAGTTTCTCCCGCACTTCGCCGAGCAGCGCCTCGACGATGCCAAGGGCATCGCCCGGCCACTTGGCCTGCAGCGTCGGATCGGGACCCAGCTCGATCGGGTTCGAGGCAAAGCCGGATTTCAGCGGAATGATGGTCTTGAACATCGCGAACTCGGTTTCCTTGGCGTTCGCCGCGTCGCGCATGGCGCCGAGCACAACCTGCTGATGAGCAGAATTGTCATAACGCGTGGCAAGCACAACCGGCAGCGTCGCAATATCCCGGTTACGCAGATTCTTCATGATGTCACCCGTGAACAGGTCGAGACCCAGGGTCGACATGAAGTCCGGGATGGTTGGCACGATGATCAGGTGGCTGGCGGCGAGGACCGTTTCGGTCATCACCGAGATGCCGGGCGGGCAATCGAACAGGATGACATCATAGTCGGCCTTGAGCAGGTTCAGATCGTCGCGAAGGCGCTTGCCGACCTGATTTTGCAGGGCCTCCATCGCGTAGCCTTTGGCGGTGAGCTCAAAGATCAGCTCGCGCTCGGTCTTGCGCAGGCGCGGCGAGGACGGGATCAGGTCGAGCGGCAGGGTGCGGCCCTTGAAGGTCACGTCGCTGGCATTGGTGACGATGAATTCGGACAGGCGGCGCTGCTCGCCGGCAAAGAAGTTCTCCAGCAGCCAGTCCGAGATGGTGGCGTAGTCATTGATGGCGCGGAACAGGTGTTCGTCGCCGGCATGGCCGAAGATCAGCAGCGAAGCGTTCGCCTGGGTATCAAGGTCGATCACCAGTGTCCGCATACCGGCAGCGGCAAAAGCTTCAGCGAGGCTGACACAGGTGGTGGTCTTGCCGACCCCGCCCTTGGAGTTGGCAATGGAAATGACGCGGGCCGACATTGAGTTTCTCTCTTTCGGTCTTGACCGTTCTTGGCCTCGGGTGATGGCAGATTTGGGGGCACAAGAAAACACTTGCGCCTACTTTTTCTCGCAGGGGTTCAAAAAAAATCCCCAAACGATTCAACGCCTCATGAATTAGTTGCCGATTTACGAGGCCCGCCAATCCGGCCGGGCGGCCGGCGGGGGTAGCTTGACGGCCGTTGAGACAGCCGAAGCGAGCTGGCACCGACATGAAATGGACCTGGCCCTTTGGGAACACGGCACGCGAGGCGAAGGCCGCCTGGCGCCCGAACCGGTGCTGGCGGGGGGTCGATGCGGTGTTTTCGAATGGCTGCGCAGCGACAACGCCTTTGTCGAGGCCTTGTACTGGACACCGCGCCATTTTTGAATCAGGGCCGGGCAGGCGGCCTGGGTACGTCGAGGGCCGGCTGATCCCGATAGTTGGATTTTTCCCGAAACGCCGGATGAAGGGCGGGTCGCTCCGGCGTATGATTCCGGTCGGCGAAGCCAGATCGAGATTGATGCGCTCGGGCGCAAGGTCCCTGCGGGTCGCCGAAATCGGGCCGGATGGCCGCACCGGCCCATGGCTTTCAATCGGGCTCGGTTCACCTTACCTATAGCGCGTCCATTGAAATCAAGGCGAGGAGCCCTGTTTTGGCGCTCGATCCATATATCGTTCTGGGCGTACCCCGCTCGGCTTCCGAAGCCGAGATCAAGAAGGCTTACCGAACCAAGGTAAAGGCCCTTCACCCTGACCAGCATCCCAACGACGCCAAGAAGGCGGACGAATTCAAGCGCGTGTCCTCAGCCTATGAAATCCTCGGCGATGCCGAGAAGAAGGCCAAGTTTGACCGCGGCGAAATTGACGGCGACGGAAACCCCAAAGGCTTTGCCGGCGGGGGCGGTGGGCGCTGGGATGGCGGCAGCCCCTACGGAAGTCCGCAAGGCGATCCGTTCGAGGACATCCTCTCCGGCATGTTCGGGGCGGGCGCACGGCGGCGCAATCCGGGGCCCCAGAAGGGGCGGGACGTTCGCTACCGTGTCGAGATATCGTTCGAGGATGCGGTCACCGGCGCGCGGCGCCGGATGACAATGGCCGATGGCAGCGGACTGGATGTGAACATCCCCGCGGGCATCACCAGCGGCCAGACGCTGCGTCTGAAAAGTCAGGGCCAGCCCTCGCCCTCCGGCGGCGCGCCCGGCGATGCGCTGCTGGAGGTCGACGTTCAGGCCAGCCCGATCTGGACCCGCGACGGCAAGGACCTGAGGATGCCGCTGAGCGTCGATCTGCGCACGGCGGTGCTGGGCGGCACGGTCGAGGTGCGGACGCCGTCCGGGCCGGTTTCGCTGAAGGTACCCTCGGGTACCAACACGGGCGCCCAGCTGCGCCTGAAAGGCAAGGGCGTGCAGGTCACCCCGCCCGGCGACCTGTATGTCCGGCTCGAGATCGTGCTCAGCGACCCCCGCGACGAAGGCCTGAAACGCTGGGCCGAGGGGCGGTGAGCCTCGCCGTGTGGCGTCAGCTTGAACGCCCGCGCCCCGGTACAGAAGCGGCGCGGACACAGCCTCTGCAAGCTGACGGAAGCTGAACTGCGCTATTCACTTCGCGTTCAGAGCTTCGCCTGCATATGGAGGCTCATGAAACGCACCCTTGTTCTCGTTGCCGCCCTCGGCCTGATGCTCGCCCCGGCCGCTTTCGCGGACGGCAAGAAGGGCCAGGACCGTGACCGGGAACGCAGCATCGACTGGTCTGAGTGGACCGCCGGGCCACTGGCCCAGAAAGACGATCAAGGCTGGGGTGACCAGTTCTCGCCCGGTCAGGCGCGCGACGCGGTCAAGCAGGGCCGCACCGTGCCGCTCAGCCGGATCTTCCAGTCCTTGAAACGTGAATATGGCGGCTACCAGCTGGGCGCCGACCTGTATTCGCGCGACGGCGGCGGCGCCGTCTACGAGATTGACTGGCTGACCGATGATGGCCGCAAGGTGCATGTGACGGTAGATGCCGAAACCGGCGCGGTGCTTGACCGCACCGGCGGCTGACGCACAATCTCAGATAATCAGGAGACCGGGCAAATGAGAATCCTCGTGGTCGAAGACGATGCAGACCTCCGCCGGCAACTGGCGGATGCGCTTTCTCAGGCGGGTTATGCCGTCGATCTGGCTGCAGACGGCGAAGACGGCCAGTTCCTCGGCGAGACCGAGCCCTACGACGCCGTTGTGCTGGATCTCGGTCTGCCGAAGATTGACGGGGTCAGCGTGCTCAAGAGCTGGCGCAAGGAGGGCAAGGCCTTCCCGGTGCTGATCCTCACCGCCCGCGACCAGTGGAGCGAGAAGGTTGCCGGGTTCGATGCCGGCGCGGACGACTATCTCACCAAACCCTTCATCACCGAGGAGCTCCTCGCGCGCCTGCGGGCGCTGCTGCGGCGGGCGGCGGGCCACTCGGCGGCGACGATCGAGTGCGGCAAGCTGATGGTGGATACCCGCGCGGCGCGCGCCACGGTGAACGGCGAGCCGATCAAGCTGACGGCGCACGAGTATCGCGTCCTGTCTTACCTGATGCACCATCAAGGCCGGGTCGTGCCGCGTACGGAACTCGTCGAGCACATCTACGATCAGGATTTCGACCGCGACTCCAACACGATCGAGGTCTTCATCGGCCGCCTGCGCCGCAAGATCGGACAGGACCGAATCCAGACCGAACGGGGCCTGGGCTACCGGCTGATCGTGCCGGAAGACGAGGCGCGCGTTGCGGGCTGACGCGAATAGGCGCTAAACCGCCTCCATGAGCGTGACCGGAAGTACCCCGCAACGGAGCCTGATTGACCGCTGGTCCAGCGTGTCGCTGGCCCGGCGCATCACCATCGCGGCAGGTATCTGGGGATTGTTCGTGCTGATCGGCGGCGCGCTGGCGCTCTCGGCGGTCTACCGCGCGCAGACGCTGGTGCTGGTCGAACAGGACCTTCAGGAAACGCTGATCACCTTGTCGCGCGAACTGATCCGCGAGGAAGCTTTCCTGCCGGATGGCCGCATCACCAATACCGACCGCGATCTGTTCCCGAGCGATGCGCGGTTCCAGACCCAGTATTCCGGGCAGTATTGGGCTGTGGTCGCGGTCAATCCCGATCTCAGCATCGCCGGGGACTTCAGATCGAAAAGTCTCTGGGACGAAGACGTGCCGATCCCGCCGGATTTGATCTCGCGGGCGGTTTCCTCTCCCGGTGTCACGCAGTTCGGGAACTATGACGGCCCGGCCGAGCAGCGCTCCCGCGTCGCGGTTCAGGCGATCCTGATCGAAAACCGGCAGACGCCGTTGATTCTCATGGCCGCCTCCGATCGCACGCCAAACGATCTTGCGGCAACGCGGTTCCGAAACCTCCTTTTCGGCACGATGATCGCCCTGTTCGGCGGTGTGTTCGCGGCGATGGTTCTGGGTATCCGCTACTCGCTCAACCCCCTGGCGCGCCTGCAGTTGGATGTCGCGCGGGTGCGCGAAGGCGAGGCGCAGAAACTCGAGGGCGACTATCCGTCAGAGGTTCGTCCGCTGACGGAAGAACTCAACAAGTTGATCGAGCATAACCGCGAAGTCGTGGAACGCGCCCGCACGCATGTGGGCAATCTCGCGCATGCCCTGAAAACGCCGCTCGCCGTTCTGAAAAATGAAGCGGCCGGCCAGACCCAGCTCGATGATGTGGTGCGCCGGCAGGCGACTGCGATGCAGACGAATGTCGAGCACTACCTCAAGCGCGCCCGCATGGCGGCGCGAGCGGAAACCATTGGGGCACGGACGGATGTCCGTCCCGTGGTCGAGGGGCTTGCGCGCCTCCTGAACCGGTTGTTCGACGCCAAGGGAATCGAGGTGACGGTGGAGGGCAGCGGTGCGGCGATCTTCCGCGGCGAGCAGCAGGATTTCGAGGAAATGGTCGGCAATCTCATGGAGAATGCCTGCAAATGGGCGGCCACCGAAGTGAAGGTAACCATCACGGACTCGCCGCAAGGCCTTACCCTTGATGTCGAAGACGACGGCAAGGGCCTCTCGGCGCAGGAACGCGAGGCGGCGATGCAGCGCGGCGTCCGGCTTGACGAGACCACACCGGGCACAGGGCTGGGCCTGTCGATTGTCAAGGAACTGGCCGAGTTGCATAAGGGCCGTCTTGAGTTGGGCGAGGCGGCATTGGGCGGTCTTCGTGCCACGCTCCGGTTCACGCGGCCCTGACGATGCTCTCTCTCTCCCGAAGCAATTGGCTGATCCTGGGCATCTGCCTTGCCGCCGCAGCGGCTGGATACTGGGTCACCGGCCGGCCAGGGATGGGCAATCAGCCCATGCACCTGCGTCAGGACGCGTTGACGGAAAAGATCCGCACCGATCCGCAATCGCTGACCCTGGACGAAACCTTGTCCCGCCTGGAACAGGCGACGCTGGACCAGCCGAATGCGCCGGAGCCGCACTTCTTCATCGGCGAAATGCTCCGCGCGCAGGGGCGCCCGGACGATGCGCTGCGCGCCTATCAGTCGGCCCTGCGCCGCAACCCGGATTATGTGCCGGCGCTGTTGTCGCTGGCCGATGTACTGGTTGAACTGGGCGGCGGCAGTGTCGGTCCGGATGCCACGCGGCTCTACGCGCGCGCCTACGAACTCGACGAATCGCAGGTGCGCGCGGGCATGTGGGCCGCGATGGGCGCCGCACAGGCCGGTGATCAGGCCAAGGCCGAACAGGCCATGCGCTACATTTACGCGCGCTTGCCGGAAGATGACCCGCGTCGGGAACGGTTCCGGGGCATGATCGAGGCCATCGGCCAGGGCGAGGCCGCGCCGCCCGCGCCAACGGGCGAGTGATGTGCCGCACTCCCCAAACGCGGCAGGCCGCCCTATAACCTTGTCCTATGCGAGCCCGTACCAGACGACTCTACACTTTCGGAATTGCCGCACTTCTCGTGCTGGCCGCCGCGATCCTGGCTTTCTTCGCGTTGCGTGAGAATGCCAACCTTTTCTACACGCCTGAAATCCTTGCCGAAAAGGGCATGCCCAAGCCGGGCCGGGAAGTCAAAGTCGGCGGCTGGGTGGAGCCCGGTTCGCTGACCTATCTGGATGGCGGGGCGACCATGCAATTCACGGTCATCGACAACAGCCCCAGCATCATCACCGTGAAATTCACCGGTGTGGCACCGGACCTGTTCCGAGAGGGGCAGGGCGTCGTGGCCACCGGATCGTTCGATCCGGACGGCCGGTTCACGGCGCGCCAGCTGCTCGCCAAGCATGACGAAAACTACCAGCCGCGCGAACTGAAGCCGCTCGAGGCGGGCGGATGATTGAATTCGGCCATTTCGCGGCCTTCCTCGCGTTCGGACTTTCGCTGGCGCAAGGCATCATCGGCCTTCGCGGCGAGCGCCGGTTGGCGGGCCTGCTGTCGGTTGCCGCGTTCGGCGTCATGGCGCTGTCCTTCCTGACGCTGGTCCAAGCCTTCCTGACTTCGGATTTCTCCGTGGCGCTGGTGGCCAACAATTCGCACACGCTGAAACCGCTCGCCTACAAGATCGCCGGCGCCTGGGGAAACCATGAAGGCTCGATGGCGCTCTGGTGCATCGTCACGCTGGGCTTCGGCGCGGCGGCTGCGGCCATGATGAAGACAGACCGGCCACTGTTCGAAGCGCGTGCACTGGGCATCCAGGGCCTGCTGGGCACCGGCGCGCTGGCCTATCTCCTGTTTGCATCCTCGCCTTTCCTGCGCCTCGATCCGGCACCCTTCCAAGGCTCGGGTCTCAATCCCCTGCTGCAGGATCCGGCGCTCGCGATCCATCCGCCCATGCTTTATCTGGGCTATGTCGGCTATTCCTTCGTGTTTGCACTGGCTGCGGCCGGTCTCATGGAAGGGCGGATCGACCGCATCTGGGCAAAAGAAGCGCGCGTCTGGTCGCTGGCAGCCTTTGCGCCGTTGACCATCGGCATCGCGCTCGGCTCCTACTGGGCCTATTACGAACTCGGCTGGGGTGGCTGGTGGTTCTGGGACCCGGTGGAGAATGCCTCGCTGATGCCGTGGCTGATCGGCGCCGCGCTGCTGCATTCCATCACCGTCACCGAAAAGCGCGAGGGCTTTGCGGCCTGGACGGCGCTGCTCGCTGTGCTCGCTTTCCTCTTCTCGATCCTCGGCGCCTTTCTGGTACGGTCCGGCGTGCTTACATCGGTGCACGCGTTCGCGGTCGATCCCGAGCGGGGTACGCTGCTGCTGCTGGGTTTGCTGGCCTATGGCGGATTTGCGCTCGGCCTGTTTGCCTGGCGTGCGCCGAAACTGGAGGGCGGCAAGGCCTGGACCTTGCTCAGCCGCGAAGGCGCGCTGATGGCCAACAACATCGTGCTGATCGTGGCGGCGTTGACCGTGCTGCTCGGCACGCTTTTCCCGTTGATTGCCGAAGCGTTCGGGCGGACGATTTCCGTGGGCGAGCCCTACTTCAACCTGACCTTCGTTCCGATCCTCGCCTTGATCCTGATCCTCCTGCCCGTCGTGCAGGCTTGGGCCTGGGGCAAAGCCGACGTAAAGGGCTGGCTACGCTGGGCTGCGGGCGGCGCGGCCCTTGTGGCGCTGTTCGTGCTGCTCGGCATCGGTCCTTTTGACATTCCCGTCGGGGCTGCCTTCGGCCTCGCGCTCGGGCTCTGGCTGGTGTTCGGATCACTCTGGGAACTGAAGCGCCGGGCCATCACCCCCGGCCGGCTGTTCAAGCTGCCGCGCCGGGTCTGGTCGATGACGCTCGCGCATGCTGGGCTCGGCCTGTTCGTCATCGGCGCTGTGGTGGAAACCACCGGCCGTTACGAATCCACGCTGGCACTGGCCGAGGGCGGCACGGGAAGTGTCGCCGGCTGGGTGCTGACGCTGGACGAAGTGCGCTCGATCGAAGGCCCGAACTGGTATGCAGACCGCGCGGTGCTGACCGCGCGCAAGGGCAGCCAGATCGCGGTTCTCGAACCCATGAAGCGCTTCTATCCCGCCGCCCGGATGCCGACGACCGAAACTGCGATCCACAAGACCGGCACAGGTGATCTCTATGCAGCGCTCGGTGAGCAGCGCGATGTCGATGGCGAGGCGCGCTGGGTCTTCCGCGTCTATTTCAACCCGCTGATCGATCTGCTCTATGCGGGGGTTGCTTTGATCGGTTTCGCAGCGCTGCTCGGTCTCTGGACTTCGCCGCGCAAGGTTACGCCCGCGGAAGCCTGAGTGTTGCGCGAAGGCCGGGGCGGTCCTTGGGACCGTTGCCGTCGGCCAGCACCAATTCGCCGCCATGCAGGTCGGCCACCGACTGGACGAGCGACAGGCCAAGTCCCGATCCCGGCTGGGTGCGCGCAGAGTCCATCCGGTGGAAACGCTGGATCACTTTCGACCGTTCCGCGCCCGGAATGCCGGGGCCGGTGTCCAGTACCGTCAGATCGATCATGGCTTCCGGGCCGCGCGTGACGCTGAGCGAGATCGCTCCGCCCTCCGGCGTGTATTTGATCGCGTTGTCGATCAGGTTCGAGATCGCCTGTCCGATCAGTTCGCGGTCGCCCAGCACCAGCTGGCTACGTGCGATCTGGCTGCGGAAGGTCAGGCCGGCTTCTTCGCAGGCCGGGTCAAACAGTTCGGCCAGTTCCTCGGCCACTTCGCTCAGGTCCATCCGGACGCGGAGACCTTCCGTACCCGCATCAAGCCGCGCAAGACGCAGGATGGCGTTGAACGTGTCGAGCACGCGGTCCACCTCTTCCACCGTCTCGCCCAGTGTGTTGCTTGCATCCTGTTCGGTCATCGGGGCGGCGAGGGCGAGTTCCAGCCGGTTGCGCAGGCGGGTGAGCGGAGAGCGCAGGTCGTGCGCGATGGCGTTGCCGGTGTTCTGCGAAGCCTCGACCAGCTTGCCGATCTGGTCGAGCATCGCGTTGATGCGCTGCGCGAGGCGGTCGAACTCGTCGCCCGTCCCGCGCACCGGAACGCGCCGGCTGAGTTCGCCGCCGATGACGGCCTCGGCTGTTTTTGCGAGTTCCTCGGCGCGCCGTGCTGCGCCGCGGGTGATCAGGACGCCCCCGAACAGCGAGAGAATCAATGCCACAGGTGCGGCCACCAGGATC
>JBGSOU010000094.1:0-4599 GCA_041739025.1 Hyphomonas sp. | reverse complement strand
CATCCGCGCTGGCTTCGAGCACGGCGCCGAGCGCGCGGGAATGATCCGCCGGGGCGCGCACCAGATCGCCGCCGCCGGTTTCGGACTTGCCTGAAATGATCGGACCGGCTGCAATCGCCGGACCCTCATCAAGCGCCTTGATGGCCGATGCGAAGCCCCCGCGAACGCCGAGCTGGCTGAGATCGTGGCCGGACGAATTCCTTCGCATGCTGCCATACAGGCGCGGCGGCGTGGGAATGCGGGGATGGCGCCGCGGTCCGATTTCGACCTTGGCGATGGGATCGGTGACAACCTGCTCGGGCGGGATGTCCTCATTGAGGAAGGAGTGGACGAAGCTGGTATTGGCGCCGTTCTCGAGGAGGCGGCGGACCAGGTAGGGCAAGAGGTCTTCATGCGCGCCGACCGGGGCATAGACGCGGACGCGCCGGCCTGCTTCGGCGGCGTCGTAGAGTGGCTCGCCCATGCCGTGGAGGCGCTGGAACTCGAAACCGGTCACACCGGCGGCGCCGGCGAGAAGATCCACGGCGGCGAGCGTGTGGGCGTTATGCGTCGCGAAACAGGGATAGATGGCGGGTGAAGCAGCGAGCATGGCCTTTGCGCAGGCGAGGTAGTGAACGTCCGTACCCTGCTTGGTGGTGAAGACCGGAAAATTGGCATGGCCTTCGACCTGGGCGTTCTTGATCTCGGAATCCCAATAGGCGCCCTTGACGAGGCGGACCATGAAGCGGCGGCCGGTGACATTTGCCAGCGTTCCGAGGCGCTCGATGACAGCCAGCGCGCGCTTCTGGTAGGCCTGAACCGCGAGGCCAAGGCCGGTCCAGCCTTCGAGGGAGGGCTCCCGCGCGAGCTTCTCGAAGATCTTGAGGCTGATCACCAGCCGGTGGGCTTCCTCTGCGTCGAGGCAGAGACCGATGTTGGCCTTGGCGGCCTGCTCGCAGAGCGCCAGAACGCGCGGATACATCTCGGCCATGACGCGCGCTTCCTTGACCGCCAGGTATCGCGGATGCAGGGCGGAGAGCTTCACCGAGACGCCATTGGCGGACTCGGGCGGGAGTTTTGCATCCTTGTCGGCGACAACTTCCCGGATGGCGTCTTCATAGGCCTTGAAATAGCGGGCGGCATCGGCAGCGGTGCGCGCCCCCTCGCCCAGCATGTCGAAACTGAAATGGGCCGCCTCGCCGGATTTCACCATGCGGCGGCCACGCTTCAAGGCTTCGTTGACCGTCCGCCCAAGGACGAACTGCTCGCCCATGATGCGCATCGCCTGCATCATCGCGGCGCGGATCACCGGTTCGCCGCTGTCCCGGATCAGGCTGCCGACAAAGGCGGCAGGGCCTTTCCTTGCACTATCGGGCGCACCGATGACACGGCCGGTCAACATCAGCCCCCAGGTGGAAGCGTTGACGAGCCATGAGTCGGACTGGCCCTGATGGGCCCCCCAGTTGCCGGAGCGGATCTTCTCGGCGATCAGGTCGTCTCGGGTGGCGGCGTCCGGCACACGCAGCAGCGCCTCGGCGAGGCACATCAGGGCGAGGCCTTCGGAATTCGTCAGGCCGAACTCCTCGAGGAAGCTTTCCATCATGCCTTTGCGGCGGCCGCGCGCGCGGGCGATCGTGACGAGTTCGCGGCCCCGGCGGACGGCGCCCTCACGAACCGGACCGGGCAGCACGCCGGTCTTGAGCAGCGCTTCGAGCAAAGCCTCCTCATCGGCGAATTTCAGGGCGTCAAGCGCGTCCCAGTCGACCGGGAGCGAGGCAAGTGTATCGGGCATGGGACGGGTTGAACTCACGAGGAAAAGGGCAAAGTTTTGCGCCGGGCTGAGGCGCGAAGCACAAGAATACCTGTGGACGGCGAGGTGGGCGAGCGGAATTTGACGGCAGTGGCCCTCTTTACGCCCCGGTCCAACGCCGCCACATTGCGCGCCAACGGCCCGCGGGGGGCCCCATAGAACCGTCCAATGGGAGATGCCATGCGCATCATGCTCATCACTGACGCCTGGGACCCCCAGGTCAACGGCGTCGTGCGCACCATGAAGCGCATCATCGCCGAGACCGAGGCCATGGGTCACGTGTGGGAAATCGTGCATCCCGGCGCGGGTTTCATGACCATGCCTCTGCCGACCTATCCGGAAATCAAGCTCGGCCTGCTCGGGCGGCCGCGAATCAGCACGATCTTCCACGAGTTCGAGCCGGACGCCGTGCACATTGCCACGGAAGGCACGCTTGGCATGGCCGGTCGCGCGGTCTGCCTGACCGAGAAACACCCCTTCTCCACCGCCTATCACACGCGGTTTCCGGAATATGTGTCGGCGCGCCTGCCTGTGCCGGTCAGCTGGGGCTATTCCTTCGTGCGCTGGTTCCACAAATATTCCGGCAAGGTGATGGTGGCGACGCCGTCCCTGATGCGGGAACTGGAAGACCACGGCTTCACCAACCTGGTGGCATGGAGCCGGGGCGTGGATACCGAGGCCTTCTCGCCCGCCCGGCGTGTTGCCGAAGGCGCTCCCGGCGACCCGTTTGCGGGCCTCGCACGGCCGATTTTCCTGAATGTGGGACGCGTCGCCGTCGAGAAGAACATCGAGTCGTTTGCCGAGCTCGACCTGCCGGGCACCAAGGTGATCGTCGGCGACGGGCCGCAGCTGGATGAGCTGAAGCGCAAGTACAAGGATGTCGTGTTCCTGGGCGCCAAGTTCGGTGACGAACTGGCGATCTGCTATGCGAGCGCGGACGTCTTCGTGTTCCCCAGCCTGACCGACACCTTCGGCCTGGTCGTGCTGGAAGCGATGGCGGCGGGTACGCCGGTGGCGGCGTACGACGCGACCGGGCCGCGCGATGTGATCCCCGGCTCGGGTGCCGGCACGATCACGCCGCTGGACGGGGATCTTGCCCGGGGCGCGATCGAGTGTCTGGCGCTGAGCCGGGAGACCGCCCGCGCGCATGCCGAGACCTATAGCTGGCGCGCCTGCGCGGAAGTGTTCCTGGAGAACCTGCAGCCCTTGCCCCCGCCGCAACGCCGGCGGTTCTGGCACAAGATCCGTATCCGGAGGAAAAAGGTGAAGCCGGAGGCGCCCGTCGCCTAAGGCTGACGATCGGCCTGCGCCGCCGCCGTCCTTTCAGAGACAGCCTCAAGGCCTGCTCCACCCTGCCCCCAGGGGTGCGCGGCAGAGCAGGCCTTGCGGCAAGCCCGCTTACGGCGTGGCCGGAGCGCCCGTTTTCAGCGATGCAGCGACTTCCTGCGCCTTGCCCAGTTCAGCTTCGTGCAGCGGGATCAGCCCTTTTTCGATCAGGTATCCGTCTTCACCCGCAGCGGCGTCGCTCACCGATTCGACCACGAACTCGGCGAGACCGGGCACCAGCGGCAGGTTCTGGTCCTTGACGTAGAAGTACATCACGCGGGCGAGGCCATACTGTCCGCTGGTGATGTTCTCGAAGGTCGGCTCGATGCCGCCGAGATGGGCGCCTTTCACACGGTCGCCGTTCTGCTCCAGGAAGGAGAAGCCGAGAACGCCGATCGCATCCGGCGATTTCAGGAGCGACTGGACGATGGCCGTATCGTTCTCGCCAAAGTCGACCCATGCGCCATCGGTACGGACCGTGTGGGCGCGGTTCTTGAAGGCTTCGGCGTCTGTCTCCTTCAGCGCGGCCAGTTCCGGAATCTCAAGGGCGCCGAGTTCCATGCCCAGCTCGACAAAGGAGTCACGCGTGCCGGAGGTGGGCGGCGGACCGAGCACAAGTATCGGCTTGGCGGGCAGGTTCGGCGCCACTTCGTTCCAGGTCTTGTAGGGGTTCGCCTTGAATCCGCCCTGGCCGTCCGGAATGTCCTTGGCGAGGGCCAGAAACAGCTCGGTCTTGGTGAGGTCGTAATCGAGGCCTTCCTTCGCATTGGCCACAACGATGCCGTCATATCCGAGCGGGATTTCGGTGATGCTGGTGACACCGGCTGCGACACAGAGATTGCGTTCAGAGTCCGTCATCGGGCGCGACGCATTCGAAACGGAGGGCTCCGACGGGCCAACGCCGCCGCAGAAGGCCTTGAAACCGCCGCCGGTGCCGGTCGATTCGACGATCGGCGTGCCGAAGGTTGTCGTGGCGCCGAACCGTTCGGCGATGGTGCGGGAGAACGGGGCGACGGTGGACGAGCCGACCACCTTGATTTTCTGGTCTGCCGCCGCAGCGCCCGCCACCGGGCCGGCGCCTGCAGCCGAATCGTCTTCAAGTTTTGACAGGTCGCTTTGCCCGCAGGCGGCTACCGCCAGAAAAAGTGCAGCGGGCATGGCCGCCTTAACGAAACGCTTGAACATGGGACTTCTCCGCTCTGATTGGCCCGGAATACCGGAAGACACGCCCTTTCGCCATACGCCCAGGATGTGACGGTTGACGCGAATTAAAGCGACAGTTTTACGACAAAAGGCTGTATCCCCGAAATTTCTTCTTGCAAGACCGGGCGTTATCTCCTATTTGCACCTTCGAAATTGATGTGGCGGACATCTGGGCTAACCCGACAAAAAGGGGGGCCCCCTGTACTAACGCCCAAAGCTGGTTTGAAGCCCTTTGGAGGTTAGGTGTCATGCACACTTACGCTACCCCGTATAATATTGTG
>JBGSOU010000204.1:0-2357 GCA_041739025.1 Hyphomonas sp. | reverse complement strand
CCGGCTCTCGTCCAGCCCGCTCGGCGGGCTGCGCGCGGTCTTGCGCGTCCCGAACGAGGCGCGCTAAGAGGCAGGTGTGAGCAGTTCAAAGACAAAACTCGTCATCCGCAACGCAACCCCCAAGGACATACCGGCGCTGCTGCCGCTGTATGAAAAGGCCTATGGAGTCGGGTTCGGATATACGTCCGATCAGATCGCCGGACAGATCAACCGGTTTCCGGACGGCCAGTTCGTGGCCGAATTCGAAGGCCAGATCGTCGGCCATTGCGTGACCTTCATCATCGCCTCAAGCGTGGCGATGGCCCCGCACACCTGGAACGAGATCACCGGCGGCGGCTTTGCAGCCCGGCATGATCCCGAGGGCGACATGCTGTACGGCATGGACGTCCTGGTCGATTCCAGCTTCCGCCGGCTCAGGATCGGCCAGCGCTTCTACAAGATCCGTCAGGACCTCTGCCAGTGGCATGCCCTGAAAGGCATCATGTTCGGCGGCCGCATCCCCGGCTATCAGCGTCATGCCAAGCAATATCCGGACCCGGCCGACTATGTGACGGCGGTCCGCGAATCCAAGCTGCGCGATCCGGTGCTGAGCTTCCAGTTGCGGCAAGGATTTGAAGTCGTCGGCGTACTGAAGAACTATCTTGCGGAGGACCTGGAGTCCGGCACGCACGCCACCCAGATGCTGTGGCACAACCCGCTCGCGCAGGAGAGCATCAAGGCGAGGCCCGGCTCGGGAAACACCTCGCTGCCGGAGCGCGTGCGCGTCGCCACCGTGCAGTTCCAGATGCGCCGCATCAATTCGATCGACGATTTTGAACAGCAGGTCGAATATTTCGTCGATATCGCCTCGGACTACCGTGCCGATTTCGTGACCTTTCCGGAACTGTTCACGCTGCAACTGCTCTCGCTCGAGAACAAGCCACTCGGCCCGGTCGAGTCGATCCAGAAGATCTCCGAGTACACGCCGCGCTTCATCGCCTTCATGGAAAAGCTGGCGGTCGCCTACAACATCAACATCATCGGCGGCTCACATCCGTCCGAGATGCCCGATGGCGACATCCACAACGTCGCCTATGTCTTCCTGCGCGACGGCTCCGTGCACACGCAGGAAAAGCTGCACCCGACCCCGTCCGAACGCAGCTGGTGGAACATCAAGGGCGGTGAAGGCAACCACGTGATCCAGACCGATTGCGGCCCGATCGGGGTGATGATCTGCTATGACAGCGAGTTCCCGGAAATCGCCCGCCACCTGGTGGACCAGGGCGCGCTGATGCTGTTCGTGCCCTTCTGCACGGACGAGCGGCGCGGGTATCTCCGTGTACGGTATTGCTGCCAGGCGCGCGCCATCGAGAACCAGTGTTATGTGGTGATGTCGGGCGTTGTCGGCAACCTGCCGAATGTCGAGAACATGGACATCCACTATGCCGAAAGCTGCATCCTGACGCCGTCGGACTTTGCCTTCTCCCGCGACGGGGTGGCCGCCGATACGGCCGCAAATACCGAGACCATCGCGCTGGCCGACCTGTCGCTGTCAGACCTCCTGACGGCGCGCCAGTCCGGCGCCGTGCGCAATCTCAAGGACCGGCGCTTCGATCTTTACCGCGTGGCCTGGAAGAAATAGCTCAGGCAAGCCTTGCCGCGAGCTGGTCCATGAAGCCGGCGAGTTCGAGATCCTTCTGCGTGACGCCGCCGGCATCATGCGTGGTCAGCGTCACCTCGACCTTGTTGTAGACATTGAACCATTCGGGATGGTGGTCCATCTGCTCGGCCTTCAGGGCCGCGCCGGACATGAAGGCGAAGGCGGTCTTGAAGTCGGCGAACGTGTAGGCCCTGAAGATCGCATCGCGCTCGCCGCCGGCGGCGCTCCAGCCCTTCAGCGCCTTGATTGCGGCGCCCGCGCCGATCGTGTCCGCCATTGTCAGCCCTCCCCGTCCTGTCCGAGTACGAAGTAAATCCAGACGCCCTCTTCCGAGATCGCCGTGCGCATGCCGGGATAGCCTTCGCCCGCGCGTATATGCTCAATGCCTTCCTCGCCGATCAGTTCCTCGAGGCGGCGGCGTTCTTGAAAGGTCAGCTTCTCGGGGATGAGGTCGGCCGCGTCCCGGGCGGCAAGGTCCGGCCAGACATACCAGCGCACGCCGTCGATCTCGCGCAGGCCGGCGGGCTGCTCGAACAGGTCACGCAGTTTCCGGTTGGGGTCGACCCCGGTACGGCGCAGGAGATCCCAGAAGCGTTCATGGTCCTGGCCGCCGAGGTTGGACTTGAAGTCCGGGTTGCGCGCGGCAATTGCGGCGAGCCCCTTGAGGGAGCCACGGGTGGCCTGCTGGACCAGGGCGTCGCGCGTCTTCGCAGCCGCG
>JBGSOU010000194.1:0-15811 GCA_041739025.1 Hyphomonas sp. | reverse complement strand
CTTGGTGTCGGCCGCGTTGATCGCCCGGGCCGCATCGGCGACGCTGACGCCCGCGGCCGCGAGCATGTCACCATTCACGGTCACGCGCACTTCCTCGGTCGGCATGCCGAACGTTTCAGTCAGTTCGGTTCCATCAAGACGCCGGAAGGCGGTCTCCAGATCGAGCCCGAGGCGCCGCATGATGGCGAGCGGCGGGTCCCCTTCCCCGGCCCAGGTCAGCGAGACGATCATGGTGCTCGCGCCGACATAGAAGCGCCGGATGTCCGGTGTGCTGGCTCCGGCCGGGAAGGATTGCTGGGCCTGGGCCACTTGCTGGCGGATAAGCGTCCACGCGTCGTCGACTTCCGCTTCGCTGAGATCGTCGCGAACGTTAATACTGACCTGCACGACGCCATTGCGGACCGAGGTTTCGACCTGCTTCATCTCCGGCAGGGCCATGAGCGCTGCCTCAAGGGGCTGCGCGATCAAGGCTTCCATGCGCTCGACGTCGGCGCCCGGAAGCGTCACCACAACAAGCCCGAAACGTTCAATGAGTGTGGGATCCTCCTGACGTCCAAGCGACAGCAGGGCGCCGAGTCCGCCGAACAGCACGACGAGGATGGCAAGGGCCGTAAGGCGCGGCAAGCGATAAAACAACGACAGCATGGGGGCGTACGTCCTTAACCGTCGTGTCCGGTGGACGCGCTTTGGGAGTCGACCGGTATGACCGGTACGCCCGGCGTGATCCGGTGCAGTCCATCCGTGATGATGCGGTCTCCGGGCTGCATCGGTCCGCGCACGAAAGCCCGGTCGCCGGCCGTATGGACCATTTCGACCACGCGCGTTTCCGCGCGCCAGCGGTCGCCGTCCGGAACGGCGACATAGATGGTCCACAAGCCGCGCGTGGCGCTGGTGAGCGCTTTCAAGGGGACCCAGAAGCCGCCTTCATCGATGGTGCGCGGGAAGGACAGCCGGACGAGGGTTCCGGCGGGCACCAGGGCGGCATCGTTGATGTCGAACACGGCGGCAACCGTTCGCTGGGACGCATTCACTACGCCGGTGACGCCGCGCAGGGTTGCCTCGACCGGACCGGTGCTGGCCTGGAGCGTGTAGACCTTGCCGGGGACCAGATCGGCGACGACACTGGCCGGCACGCCGATCTCGGCTTCAAGCTTTCCGGCTTCGACGAGCTCCATGAGCGGTGTACCGGGGCCTGCAATCGCGCCCTCATCCGCAAAGCGCGCAGTGACGACGCCGTCAAACGGCGCCGTGATGCGGGCGAGGTCGATCTGTACCCGGAGCGTATCGGCCTGGGCCTTGGCCGATTCAATTCGCGCGGCGGCCGTTGCAGCTTGCGCCTCGGCCTCATCGACGCGCTGGGTCGAAACATGGCCCTGCGCCAGCAGCGTGCGCTGACGCTCAACGGTATCCAGAGCCAATTGGTACGACGCGCGGGCCTCATCCACACTGGCCTCCAGCGAGGCGAGTTGCGCCGCGAGACCACGCGTATCCAGTTTGGCCAGCGTGTCGCCGGCTTTCACGCGGTCGCCCACGCGCACCCGGATCGCTTCGATGCGTCCACCGGTCGGAAAGCCCAGCTGGCTGGTGCGCTGGGCCTGTGCGAGGCCCGAGAAGGCTTCATCGAGAACGAAGTCCTTGACCACGACCACATCGGACACGTCAACGGTCAGGGGATCCGGCGGCGTCACCGCCACCTTGGGGCCCTGACCGCTGCGCATCGCGAATGCCCCGAGCAGGAAGCCCGCGATGACGAGCACGAGAATGACCACGAAGATCACGCCTTTCAGGAAGGACGGTTGATACGTTCGGTGGGGTTCGACTGATTGGTAATCCGGGTCAGACATCTGGGGGCTCGTTTTTGCCGGGAGGGAAACTGGAGGAAACGGGGGCCGCCTGCAGGCTGCGAACCATCAGGTCGACGTGAAAATCGGTGAACGCATCGGTGGAGACAACACCATGTGCATTCGGCATCAGTTCTGGAAACCGGGGCATGTGGATCAGCAGCAGCGCCAGCCCGTGCATGGACGCCCACAGCGACTTGGCCGCCTGGAACGGGTCCATATCGGGGGTGAAGACGCCCATCCGCTGCCCTTCCTGGACCAGAGACGCGACCATGTTGAAGGCCTGCCCTTTCTTCATGTCCTGGAAATCAGCCCAGTCTTCGCCCTTGGTGTCACTCTCGGCCGAACCGAGGGACGAGAAAGCCGCGAGGTAGTGGTGCGGCCGCTCCGCAGCGACCCGGATATAGGTCTTGAAGCAAACTTTGACGCGCACATCGAAAGCCAGTGAATCAATCACCGCACGATCAACGCTTTCCATGAGCCGCGAGAAGAAGGCTTCTTTCAACTCATCGACGAGCTCTTCCTTCGACCCGAAATACTTGTAGATCGCGGAAGGCGAATAGTCCATTTCCTCAGCCAGGCGGCGGATCGACAGACCGGCTTCACCTTCGACCGAAAACACACGCTCGGCCGCTTCGAGGATGGCGCCCCGAACCTTCTGCCGGCGGCGCTCGGCCGGCGACATTTCAAATTCGAGCGGCTGCGTCACACGAAACCCCTCCCCGAGCGGCGTTTAATTAGTGAACACTGTTCACCAGACGAAACTAGGCTGCCCGCCGCGCGGCGGCAAGCCAGCCAGACAAATAATTCTGGCCTTTGTTTGCGGCTGCGCCGGCATTATGTCTGGCGCCATGACCAAACGCTTTCCGCCGCCCCCGCCGCGCGACGCGCCTCTGCCGGGCGCACGCCCCAGTGCGGAGGCCCGCGCCCTTCTTGCCCTCAGAAAGTCAGCCAACAAGCTGTTGCTCGGCCTGCCTGGCCCCTCCCCCGACGAGATGGACGAGCTGCTGACGGTGGCGATGCGCGTGCCCGATCACCGCAAGCTGGCGCCTTGGCGCTTCGTGGTGTTCGAAGGCGAGACGCGGGTGAAGGTGGGCGAGAAGCTTGCCGGTATTCTGGCGGCCCGCGGCGCCCCTGCTGCACAGGTCGAGGAAGCTGCCAAATCAATGGTCCGCGCGCCGGTTGTGGTGATGGTTGTCTCGAGCCCGGTTGAGGATGGGCGCACGCCGGTCTGGGAACAGGAGCTGTCGGCGGGCGCAGTCTGTTACAATCTGC
Organism: Hyphomonas sp.; assembly: GCA_041739025.1. GTDB lineage: Bacteria > Pseudomonadota > Alphaproteobacteria > Caulobacterales > Hyphomonadaceae > Hyphomonas. Next base: position 12,695 of record JBGSOU010000194.1, on the reverse strand, counting down.
TGCTGGCGGCCAATGCGAGCGGATGGGCCGGTGTCTGGCTGACGGAATGGCCCAGCTTCGACAAGGACGCGGCGGCGCTGCTTGGAATCGGTGCGTCCGAGCGGATTGCCGGATTCGTTCACATCGGCACGGCGCGCGGGCCGACGCCTGAACGGGTTCGCCCCGAGTTCCGCGACAGGGTCACCCGCTGGGAAGCAGATTGACCTGCGGGATCAGCCCGAACGTCATGCCCATGTAGAGGATGTAGCCGAGCAGAAGGACCGCACCTTCCCAGCGCGCGATCTGGCGGCCGGTCATGGCAAACAGCATCAGCAAGCCGGCCGCCAGGACCAGCGCGCCAACATCCATCGTCGAAATGATGCTGACCGGCTGCGAACCGGCCATGGCTTCGGCGCCGGCATTTCCCTGAATGCTGAACGGACGGACCAGCGCCGTAATGCCAACGATGCCCAGAATGTTGAAGATGTTGGATCCGATGATGTTGCCGAGCGCGACATCGGCGCGTTTGCGCAAGGCCGCAACAATCGAAGTGGCTAGTTCCGGCAGGCTGGTGCCGACCGCGACGATCGACAGGCCAATGACGGTTTCGCTGATGCCGAATGAGCGCGCGAGCGTGGACGCGCCCGTCACGAGGAGGTTCGCGCCAACCACCACGCCGGCAAGCCCGGCGGCCGCAATCAGCAACCCGGCCGTCAGGCCGTATCCTGCTTCGACGTTTTCACCCTCGGCCTTGTGCATGTCCGCCGTCGCATCCTGACGCCGGAGATCGGCGACCAGCGAAAAGGTCAGATAGGCGATCAACAACCCGACCAGCACGATGCCCGAGGTGCGTCCAAACTGGTCGAACCAGAGCAGCCCGCACAGCAGCAGGGTAGCCGCGATCATGATCGTGCCGTCCCGGGCGAGTGCGTTCCGGTGAACCATGATCGGCGTGATGATCGCCGCCAAGGCGAGGACCAGGAAGATATTGGCGATGTTCGAGCCGACGACGTTGCCGACCGCGATGCCCACCGATCCGCTTTCAACCGCCTGCAGCGAGGTGACCAATTCCGGGACCGATGTGCCGAAACCGACCAGCGTGAGGCCGATCACAAGCTCCGAAATGTTGAGCTTGCGCGCCACGCTGACCGAGCCACGAACGAGGGCTTCGCCGCCGATAAACAGCAAAACCAGTCCGCCGAGCACAAAAAGGTACATCATTCGCACGAATCCCGCCGCTTCGTTGCCATATAAGGGCACGAAACTTCGCGAGGCAATCAACGCGGGTGAAGAGCGTTATTTACCATTCACCCATCAAGTGAACGTTATGGTTTGGGTCCCATGAATGGGCCAGAACTTGCATCCCTGCTCCGGCAGAAAGCTGAGAACATGATGAAAGAGGCGAAGCCGGCAAATGCCTGGACGATTGCCCGGCCTTTGGCCGGGGCCTGTCTGCTGGCCGCAACGTCCGCCTGCGCCGTGATTCCCGGGCTCAAATCGGCAAGCTCACAGGAATCCGAGAAAACACCGCGCGCGACGGTCGACGGGATGCCCCCCGCCCTCCAGACGCGCGCCAACGAACTGGTCCGGGTGGCCGAACCTGCCCCGCGCAGCGTGCTGGAAGCGCGCAACCGCGTCAGCAGATCGGCCGACCTGCTGCAGGACCTGCTGTCCTCCGAAGGTTATCTCGCGGCCGAAGTCACACCTTCCCGTATCGAAACGCTCGACGAAGCCCCCGTTCTCGCGGCAAATGCCGGCAACCTGTTCAAGGTTTCCACACGCACCTTTGCCGGACGAGACCGTATCGTGCCTGAAGTGGCGCGGCAGCTCGATTCCGAACTGGCGGCACTGCCCGAAGGCGCCGTGGCCCGGACCGCCACCATCGAACGCGTCGACGACCAGCTTGTGAGTTCCCTGCGCCGCCAGGGCTATGCCTTCGCCTACAGCGAGGGCATCGACGTGCTGGCCTCGCGCGCTGATGCGAATGTCGAGCTGACCTTCCTGCTCGTACCCGGACCGCGTGTGGCGCTTGGCGCGCTCGATCTTCCGGGCATAGACGGGCGCGGCGCGAAGATGATCCGTTCCCTGAAAACCTGGGAGGACGGTGACCTCTACAATCCGGCCATCATCGACAAGCTTCGCACCCGGTTGCGGTCCACCGGGCTCTATGACGGCATCGGGGTGACAATTGCTGAAACGGCCGGCCCCGACGGGCTGCACATCGTGACCGCAACGCTCGTGTCCGGCGATCCGCGTACGGTCAGTGTGGGTGCCACGGCCTCGACGACCGAGGGCGTCGGCGTCGACGGCTACTGGGAAAGGCGCAACCTGACCGGGCGTGCGGACCGTCTGCGCATCAGCGCAAATGTCGCCACTCTGGCACGCGACCTTACGGCAACCTATGAACGTCCGAACATCGGCAAGTATGGCAGGACGCTGTCGCTCGAGACGGGCGTGCGCGCCGAAGAGACGGACGCCTACGACCTGACGGGCGCGCGCGTCGGTGCGACCTTGTCGCAACCTTTTTCCAAAAACCTGACGCTTTCGGTGGGCGCCACGCTTGATGCAACGCGGACGCTGGATGAGCGGGCCCGGATTGCCGGCGGGGTCGAGCGCGATCAACTGACCCTGTCGTTTCCGGTCAGCGCCGATTATTCCGATGTCGAAGATGTGCTCGACCCGCAATCAGGCCTGCGCCTGTTTGCCGGAACCGAGACGGGTGTGTCGGTCGGCGATGAGACACCAGGGTATACACGTCTGCACCTTTCAGGCTCCACCTATCGCGCCATCGCAGACAATATCGTTGGCGCCATCCGGGCGGAGTATGGCGCGTTTGTAGGGTCGAACGCCGTTCCGCCCGACAAGCTGTTCTTTGCCGGCGGAGGCGGCACCGTGCGGGGATACGAATACCAGAGCCTGTCGCCGCGCGACTCTGCAGGCATTCTCACGGGCGGCCGCAATCTGTTCACGCTTTCAGCGGAAGTGCGTTGGCGGGCCTCCGAGCGCTTTGGCTACGCGTTGTTCACGGACATCGGCGCGGCGGGAGATGATGCGGGCTCGGTGTTTTCCGACGCGGCTGCTTCGGTCGGCGTCGGCCTGCGCTACTATCCGGGATTTGGTCCGATCCGGTTTGATATTGCAACGCCGCTGGATGCCCGTGAAGGCGACGCACCGGTGCAGGTCTACATCTCCATCGGACAGGCATTCTGATGGCGATCTTCCCGAATCTCACGCAGCTGCTCCGGCGCCGTCCAGTCGCCTCTTTCGCTATTGCGTTGGGGCTCGCCGTGACCGCAATGCTGTTCTACGCACGTTACTGGATCACCACCGATGCCGGCCGGGACTTCGTGGTCTCGCAAGTAGATGGGCGTGAAGTCGCGGGATACGGAAAGCTCAGCCTCCGGAATATCGAGGGGGATCCGCTCTCGGAGTTCACGGTCGGCTCGATCGAGATCCGGGATGCTTCGGGCGTTTGGATATCGGCCCAGTCGGTTGCGGTATCCTGGTCGCCGATGGACCTGCTCTCCCGGCGGGTGGAATTGGCGGACCTTTCGGTCAAGGTGATCGACGTCGAACGGCGTCCCGTTCGCACCCCAACGCCGCCCTCACGCGGCAAGCCGTGGGACGTTCGCCTCGGCAAGGCCACCATCGAGCGGCTGAATATTGCCGAAGGCATTGCCGGACCCGCCTCGGCTTCCGCCATCTCGGCGCGGTTCCTGAATGCGAAGACGGGCGAGATTGATGCGCAGCTCAAGATCACCCCTCTGGAGGGCGCCGGTGATCAGATCGACGCCCGGATCAAACGGGATCGCTCGTCAGCATTCGATCTGCAGATTGATGCGGTTGCCCCCGCAAACGGCTTGTTTGCGCACATCTTGCAGCTGCCAGAGGGCGCATCCGCCATACTGGCGGCCTCGGCGGCGGGTGACCTGTCCGACGGTCGCGGCGAAGCCCGCCTGACCATCGACGGCGCCGACAAGGTGCTCATTTCCGGCAAGATCGAGCAGAACACGCTTGAAGCCAGCGCGCGTCTCGATGCGACGGCGTTGCCGGTTTCGGACCGGATCACCGGCTTTCTGGGGTCCAACGTCGAAATCGGCCTCCTTGCAAGCTTTGAACGGAAGGCGCTTCGCTTTGCGGTCGATGGACGTTTTGCTGCCGGCACGCTGAAGCTCGCCGGCAAATCACGCCTCGACCGGTTCGAACTGCTGGAACCCGCACAACTCAATGCCAGCCTGACCACGCTGCTGCCCTTCTGGGATGGAGCGCGGGGGCTGGTACTCGACGGCGAGCTGTCCAGACCGGACGAAGGCTTGCAGTATTCCGGAGACGCAGCGCTCACGGTCGCGCCCGATTCTTCATTGCCGTTTGACTCGGTTTCCGGGCCTGTAAAGGCGACGCTGGAGGACGGGCGCCTACCCTTTTCGGGCAATGTGACGGTCGTGAACCTCCTCTCCGGCAACGCACAAATCGCGAAGATCATCGGCGAAGAAGTCGCCGTTTCGGGAAGCGGCGTCTATGAGTTTGCCACGCGCCGTGTGCTGATGGACGCGGTCGAGCTGACACATGCGTCCGGCACGGCGCAGCTGCTTGGCGAAGCCAATTTCTCGGACGGTGGATTGAGCCTGTCGGGCAAGGTTGCGCAGGATATCGGTGCGCTGCCCGGCGGATTCGGAGGCAGCGCGACCGGATTCGCGCAAGCCAAGGGTCAATTGCGCGACTTCGAGTTGGGACTGAACCTCAACCTGGCGGGCGTCAGCACACGCCTGGAAACGCTGGCGCCCCTGGTCAACGGACGCGGCACCCTGCGCGGCATGCTCACGATTCAGCCGGACGCCGGAACGATCCAGCGAATGGACGTCAAGCTGCCGGGAATCGAGGCGCAGGTCTCCGGACGCGCTTACGGACAGCGCAGCCCGGACCTGAAGATTGAGGCCAAACAGCTCGTCCCCCTAATCGTCGCCGGAAACCAGATCAATCTCGGTTCCGTTACCGCGCAGCTCCGCCGGAATTTTGCAGGCCTCCGGCTAAGCGGGTCATCCGAAGACGGCCGCGCTGTAATCAGCGGACGGACGATTACCGGTCTCGTTTCCCAGGCGGATCTGCTGCTTGCGGACGGGAACATCTCCGGCCCGATCTCATTGTCCGGCGTATCCCAGGGGCAGCCAGCCACTGCGAAGTTTGTGCTCGACCGCCGCGGAGCCCTCACTCAGTTTGATGCCATTGACGGCAAGATCGGCACGATCACGCTTTCGGGATCTGCCGCCATCAGCGATGACGGGGTGATCGATGCGGATATCGACGCCGACGCCAGCTCGTTCAAGCTTGGCGGCGTGACATTCGGCAGCCTCAAGCTCAAGGCCAGCAGCGCGCCGCGCGATGGCCGCCCGGCGGCACTGGGCGCTGCGTTTGAAGCCACTGATGTGGTGCTGACCTCGCGTCTCGCCCTGGACCGGGTGACCGGAAACGTCACGACCACGCCGCAGGGCTATCGTTTCGATGGCAGGGTTCTCGACGACAAGACGGGTGTCGAAACGGATGTGACGTATGCAGGTCTTTTCAAGACGGACCGCGATGCGCCTGCAGGAACACTGTCCTTGTCCGGCCAGCTGTTTGGCGCGCCAATTTCGACGCGGAAGGACATTGTCTGGTCGTTGGGTCAGGCTCCGTCCGCAGATATTGATCTGGCGCTGCTGGGGGGCAGCATACAGGCGCAGGTCCGCTCCGGAGACGAATCCGACAGCAGCCGGCTCGTTATCGACAAGCTGGCGCTCTCGCCTGTCCTGATCGCCCTGGGCTTGCCAGAATTTGATGCGGTGATTTCCGGCAATGCGCAGGGGCGCCTTTATGATGACAATCCCAAGGGCACGTTCGCGCTCTCCGGCACGAGCGGGCTTTCAGGCCTCCAGACCGCGCTGGATCTAACGCTCGGGGGGCAGTTCGACCGGCGGGCGCTGACTTTCACCGCGCAGGCAGGCTATGGCCCGGACCTCGCGGCGCAGGGCACCGGCCGTCTGCCCGTGATCGCGGCGCCGGGCGCCATGATGAAGCTTGACCGGGACAGCCGCATCAACCTTCAGCTCGATGTGGACGGAGAACTCGACGCGCTCAGACTGATCGCGCTGGCCTATGGGCACGACATGGGCGGGACGATCAAAAGCCGCAGCCTGGTAGCCGGCACACTGGAGACGCCCGACGTTTCGGCAAACGCGGTCATTTCTCAAGGCCGATACGAGTATGGTGCGACGGGGCTGAGCCTGAAGGATCTTGAGGTCAATGCAAGCTATCAGGATACGGTCCTCACGCTGTCCGGCAAAGGCGCGGGAACGCAGGGCGGGGCCGTGACGTTTGACGGGCGCCTCGCCGAGACAGAAACGGGCGTCAAGGTCGTGTTTGACCGCTTGCTGGTGTATGACAAGCTGGGCGATCAGGCGCGGATCTCAGGCGATGCCCAACTGGTTGAAGGCACGGACGACCGCGTTCTCAGCGGCGCGCTCGCCATCAATGACGCGCGGTTCAACGTCGACAATTTTTCGAGCAATTCAATCCGCACCCTGAATGTGCGCTGGGAGAGCGATGATCCGGATGCCGCCCGGCAGACAATTTTGAGCAAACCCATCCGGCTCAATGTCAATGTAACGGCCGAACGCGGCGTCACAGTGAGGGGCCGCGGACTGGACAGCGACTGGGGCGTCAACCTGGATGTCACCGGCACGCCTTCCAGCCTCCTGGTCAACGGCAAGGCCACCCTTGTGCGCGGCACACTGGAGCTGGCGCAGCGTCCGTTCGAATTTGAGACCGGGCAGATCACGTTCGACGGCCCACTGACGTCTGCGCGGATGGCGATTTCAGCGTCGCGCGAAGTGGATGGCTTCACCGTGAGCGCGGATGTCAGCGGAACACCGGCCAAGCCGACGATCGAGCTTTCGAGTTCGCCCTCGCTGCCAGAAGATGAGATCCTTTCACGGATGTTGTTCGGCCGCTCGTCCATCGATCTTTCAGCGCTTGAAGCGGCAGAGCTCGCATCTTCCATCGCCCGGCTTTCCGGACGCGATACGGGGATTAATCCAATCGGTGCAATCCAGTCCGGGCTCGGCGTCGACAGATTGCGATTTGGCATCGACAGTGCCGGCAACGCAGAACTCGGCGTCGGCCAGTACCTCGCACCTGACGTCTATCTTGAAGTGACAACCCAGGGCGCAGCTGGTAATAGTGTGGAAGTCGAGTGGCAACCTCGCCCTCAGGTTTCGGTTGCATCCGAAACAAGCTCCACCGGCGAGTCGCGCGTTTCGATCCGGTGGAAAAAAGACTATTAGGGATCCGGTTTCCAGAAAGCCGCGGCCGTTTCGTATCCCTCATAGATTATGTTACTGAAGCCGCCGGTGCCTCATATTTTTTGGTACGGTCGCCCTTGCCTTCCACTTCTGGAAGAGGAGAAAGGCAAAAAAAGACAAGAGGTAGAAATATGATTGAGGAAACCCGGATTGCCGGTTCTCGTTCGCCCACCAGAATTGACCAGATGGTTGGCGAGAAGATCCGCGAACTTCGCACCACCCAGAATTTCACCCTGTCGGAGCTGGGCCAGGAATTGGGCATCAGCCATCAGCAACTCCAAAAATACGAAACCGGCACAAACCGCCTGAGCGCCGGAATGCTCGCTAGCGTGGCGCGCGTGCTGCGTGTGCCGATCGCCGAACTCTTTCAGGATGCAGAAGCCGGAACGCCCGACAAGCGCGATCCGGTGACCGAGGCCCGTGCCCGCTGCCATACGCTCGTCGACCGGACCAACTCCGTCGCCAAGCTTGAAACGATGGCAAAAGTCCTTCGCGCCCTGTCGACCGACTGACCGGTCAACACTCGACAACGTTTACCGCCAGACCGCCTTGGCTTGTCTCCTTGTATTTGGAGGACATGTCGATGCCGGTCTGGCGCATCGTCTCGATCACCTGATCCAGAGACACCTTCGTCTGTTCCAGTGAATGAAGCGCCAGACGAGCCGCATTTGCCGCCTTTACCGACCCGATCGCATTGCGCTCGATACAGGGAATCTGGACGAGACCTCCGACGGGGTCGCAGGTCAGTCCGAGATTGTGCTCCATGCCGATTTCAGCCGCGTTGGCGACTTGCTGGGGCGTGCCGCCCCAAACGGCCGCAAGCCCTGCCGCCGCCATCGAACAGGCGACGCCGACTTCGCCCTGGCAGCCCATCTCTGCCCCGGAAATGGATGCGCGCTGCTTGTAGAGCAGCCCAATCCCGCCAGCCGTCAGAAGGAACTTGCGTACGCGGGCCGTCCGATCTTCTGAATCCCAACAATAATGGCGGATGACGGCCGGGATGATTCCTGCCGCACCGTTGGTTGGCGCCGTCACGACCTGGCCGCCCGCCGCATTCTCTTCGTTGACGGCCATCGCATAGACATTCAGCCAGTCGAACAATTGCTCGCGCTCGTTGGAAGGGGGTCCGCTCTGGAGTTTCTGCCAGATCTCGGGCGCGCGGCGGCGCACTTTCAGTCCCCCGGGAAGGATGCCGGTGCGCGACAGGCCCCGGTCGATGCAGGCCATCATGACGCCCGCAATGCGGTCCAGCGCAAGGCCTGTCTCGCCGGCGCTGCGCATGGCATTTTCATTGGCAAGGATCAGGGCATCGATTGAAACGCCCTTGGCCTCGCAGATCGCCAGAAGCTCGGCTGCCGAATAGAACGGATGTGGCACTTGCGGGCCGGCCGGGACGATATCGGCGGTGACCGGGCGTTCGAGCTGGCGCTGAGAGGCTATGAAACCGCCACCCGTCGAATACCAGGTGCTGTCCGCGATCCTGGTGCCTCCGGCGTCGAAGGCCTGCAGGCGGATGCCGTTGGGATGCAGCACCGGGATCACCTCATAGGCGAACCGGATGCCGGTGGAGGGGACGAAGGCAATCTGCCGCCCGTCCGGCAAGGCCAGCTGTCCGGAAGCCTCCAGCGCGGACACCCGGTTGTCGGCGTCTTCGGGATCAAGTGTTTCCGGATCGAGCCCGAGCAGTCCGAGCACCACTGCCTTCGGCGTCGCATGCCCCACGCCGGTCAATGCCAGCGAACCCTGCAACTCGACATCTATCCGCTCGACGGCGGACATGACTCCCGCCTGCTGCAACTCCGCCAGAAAACGTCCTGCAATCCGGATAGGACCGACAGTGTGTGAGCTTGAAGGGCCGATTCCGATCCGGAAGAGGTCGAGTACCGAAAGCATGAGTCCTACCCTCTTGATCCCCACCGCAACCGGAACCGGTCGCTCAGTTCCCGGCCTGGGGAAGTGTGGTCACATCGTGAGAATAGATCCAGTCATATTGCCCATGTGCAAACGCGGGCATGAACTGGCCTGCGAGCCAGATCGGCCCGTAGGTCATCATCTTGCTGATCGGGTCGGCCCGGTGGAACAGCGTAGCATTGCGCCGGGCGCCGGCCTGCACCCGTGACGTCCGCGGCTTGCGCTCGGCTTCGTATGCCTTGAGCGCTTCAGACACATCCGACTGTGCGGAGATGAGGCGCGCGAGCACGAACGCGTCCTCAATGGCCATCACCGCACCCTGGGCGAGGAAGGGCAGCATCGGATGGCAGGCATCGCCCAAAAGCACGGCGCGCCCGTCGACCCAGGTTTCGAGAGGATCGCGGTCATACAGTGCCCAGCGGTTCAGTGTCTCGGCTTTCTCGAGAATGGTGCGGATGACCGGCGACCAGCCCTTGAAGTCCTTGAGGGCCTGTTCGCGCGCGCCCGTCGCGGACCAGGACTCGATGTGACGCTCCTTGCATTCCACGACGCCGACGAGATTGGCGAGGCTGCCGCGCCGCAGCCGGTAGGTCACCGCATGGCGGCGCGAGCCGACCCATACGCTTGCGGTCTCCGGGGGGGCGTGCTGCCCGAGTTCGGACACGGGCACGACCGCCCGCCAGGCCACATTGCCCGTATAGCGTGGCCGGTCCGGACCGATCATCTGTGTGCGGATGGCCGAGTGGATGCCATCGGCGCCGACCAGCAGGTCGCCGGTAATCCGCTCGCCGGTCTCGAGAATGGCGGTGATCGATGTTTCGTCCTGCGTGAATGATGCGACGCTGCAACCCAGCCGCACAGCGTCCGGTGCGCGGTCCCGTAGTGCTCCGCCAAGGGCGTCGATCAAATCCGCCCGGTGAACATGAAGGTACTCGCAGCCCCAGCGGTCCCGCGCCACGTCTCGCAACGGCACGGTCAGGATACGGCCGCCGCCCTTGCCCCATCGCAGTTCCTGGGCGCGGGGGCGGAATGCATCCTTCTCGACCCGGGCACCCACGCCGAGCGCCTCGAACACCTGCATGCCATTTGGACTGATCTGCAGTCCGGCACCCACTTCATTCAGTTGATGGGACTGTTCGAGGACTGTGACCTGGTGCCCGCGCTTCTGGAGCGCGAGGGCTGCGGTCAGCCCGCCGATACCTCCGCCTGAGATCAGGACATGCATGGGTGCGGACCTGATTCCTGAGCTTCGCGATTACTTGGGACGGGATGGGTCGTCACGCCCACCGATCAGAACAAACCGGCGGTCGCAGTATTTGCATTCGACGAAGTCTTCATCGCCCATCTCATACCAGACCTTGGGATGGCCGAGCGCGCCGCCACCGCCGTTGCACGAGACTTTATGGCTGGTGACCATCGAGATCTCCGGCGGTGAGAAGACGTCGCGCTTCAACGGCATTTCAGTTCTCCGGTCGATATGATGCGCAGAGCTGGCTTGCTCCTTTGCGACCTGCCCCCTAACTAAAGTCTGGGCAGCCGCCTTGCAAGGCGTGCCAGATGCCGTGACGAAAGGGCGCTATGCCAACTCCTGAATTCGCCATCGAAGTCCGCGATTTGCGGAAAACCTACGCTGCGTCCGGCAAAATGCCTGAAAAACAGGCTTTGCAGGGTATCTCACTGGAGATCCCGACCGGCTCGATTTTCGGGCTGTTGGGACCAAACGGCGCAGGCAAGTCGACTTTCATCAACATCCTGGCCGGGATGGTGAAGAAAACATCCGGCACCGCCCGCATCTGGGGCCTCGACATCGACCAGCATCCCCGTCAGAGCCGCGCGGCCATCGGCGTGGTGAACCAGGAAATCGTCGCCGACCCGTTCTTTACGCCCTTCGAGATGCTGGAGCTGATGGCAGGCTTCTATGGCGTGCCCAAGGCCGAGCGCCGCTCGGTCGAAATCCTCACGGCGCTGGGTCTTGGCGACAAGAAGGATGCTTACGTGCGCCAATTGTCCGGCGGCATGAAGCGCCGTTTGATGGTCGCCAAGGCGCTGGTTCACAATCCTCCGGTCCTGATCCTCGACGAACCGACTGCCGGGGTGGATGTCGAACTGCGCCGCCTGCTCTGGGACTATGTGCGCGAACTGCACGCCAAAGGCACGACCATCATCCTGACCACCCACTATCTTGAGGAAGCCGAGGAACTTTGCGATTCGATCGCGATCGTGAACCACGGCAAGATCATCGCCTGCGAGCCGACGCCTCAGCTGCTTTCGCGCCTCGACTACAAGACCCTGATCATCGTGCCCCGCGAGCCGCTTGCCGCCGTTCCGCCGGAACTGGCGATGCATGACGCAAAGCTGCGCAGCGACGGGACCCTGGCGATCACCTTCAAGACAGCCGAAACGGGCATCGGCCGGCTGCTCGAGAAGGCCCGAGCAGCCGGCATCAGTGTCGCCGACCTGTCGACAAAGTCGCCAGATCTGGAAGACGTCTTCCTCGCCCTGACGAGCGATACGCCTCAGGTCACAGTGACTGGCTGATCCAGTTGGCCAAGGCCTGACGGTTCATGGCGCCATTGTGGGTGGCGGCAACCTTGCCCTGCTTGAACAGCAACATAGTGGGCAGGCCGCGCACGCCATACTTGGCGCCGACCAGCGGGAAGTCATCCACGTTGAGTTTCACGATCTTGACCTTGCCGTCGAGTTCGGTGGCCACGGCTTCGATATGCGGGGCCATCTGCTTGCAGGGGCCGCACCATTCGGCCCAGAAATCGACGACTACAGGCACATCCGACGCGCCGAGCAGCACGTCAAACTCGTCATCGCTTACATCCATACCAGACATTTTTCCGGCTCCTTTTTGTAGCCCAGACTTGGAGCTAGATAGATAGGCAGTCTATGAGCCTGTCAAATAGCGCTCAAGGCATTGTTGAGGGATTCTGACAGCATGGCGTCCGGAATGCGCATCATCCTCGGGCCATCCGTCCAGCAAAGCACCGCCCCGATTTCACGTCCCGGATAGGCTTCGGCCAGCACCGCCCAATAGGCCGCCATCTGGGCCACATAGGTCTCGGCTACGTCTTCGACACGGTCTGGCGCGGGTTGATCGGTCTTGAAATCAACCACCAAAACCTTGCCGGGCGTCACGATCAGGCGGTCAACGCGGCCGTTGATGATCATGCCGGAGGGCAACAGCCTTGACGTTCCGATCACGGCGGCTTCCGCCCGGCCGCCCGGAATGAACAGCTCGGCCAGCGCCGGATCGTTGAGGATGCCTTCGGCTGCCTGCAGCATCTCGGTCCGCCCGGCTTTCGTCAGTGTCTTGTCCCGGGCGAGGAAGGCTTCGCCCGCAGCGGCGCGCTCAGCGACCGGCAATTCGGGAAGATATTGCAGCAGGGCGTGGATCAGGCGTCCGCGCTTCAGCCGCGCCTCACGCCTCGGATCAAAGGGCGCGACGACGCGGGTCTTGGAGCC
>JBGSOU010000179.1:0-3354 GCA_041739025.1 Hyphomonas sp. | reverse complement strand
CCGCGTTGACAAAGGGAGAAGCGGCGACTAAACGCCAGCCCTTAATTTGCATTCCTGGAACTCCGAAATTGAGAGGCTCTGAGCAGAGCGATGAAAACCTATAACGCACCCGTCGGCGTAGAAACAAATTGGGTCGTGATCGACGCGACAGATGTCGTCGTCGGACGCCTGGCTTCTTACGTCGCCAAACGTCTTCGCGGCAAGCACCGGCCTGATTTTACTCCGCACGTTGATACCGGCGATCACGTCGTTGTCATCAATGCCGAGAAGGCTGTGTTCACCGGCAACAAGCTGACCGACAAGGTCTACTATCGCCACACTGGCTATGCCGGCGGTATCAAGACCACCACGGCAGGCAAGATCCTGTCCGGCCGCTTCCCGGAGCGCGCGCTCGAAATGGCTGTGAAGCGCATGATGCCGCGTGAAAGCGCGCTGTCGCGTCAACAGTTCGGAAAGCTTCGCATCTATGCCGGCGCGGACCACCCGCACGTCGCCCAACAACCCGAGCTCGTCGACTTCAAATCGATGAACCGCAAGAACTCGAAAACGGCCTGATCCACATGACCGATACTTCTGCTTCCCTGAAAGACCTTGGCGCAATGACCGGTGCGCCGTCGGCGCAGTCTTCTGTGTCCGTCGAGCCAAAGATCGACTCGCTTGGCCGCGCCTATGGCACCGGCCGCCGCAAGGAAGCCACTGCCCGCGTCTGGATCAAGCGCGGAACCGGCAAGATCACCATCAATGGCCGCGATCAGGAAACCTACTTTGCGCGCCCTGTGCTGCGCATGGTGATTGCCGCGCCGCTGATCGAGTCAGGCCGCGCCGGCGAGTTTGATGTCATTTGCACCGTCAAGGGTTCGGGCCTCATGGGCCAGGCCGGCGCCGTGCGTCACGGCATTTCGCGCGCCCTCGTGAACTATGAGCCGGGCCTTCGCGCCGTGCTCAAGCCGTTCGGCTTCATGACCCGCGATCCGCGCGTCGTCGAACGCAAGAAGTACGGCAAGGCGAAAGCGCGCCGCAGCTTCCAGTTCTCGAAGCGCTAACCGCACCCGGGATACACCCATTCTGGCGGGCGCTTCGGAAACGAGGCGCCCGTTTTGTTTTTGCCCCGGCCTCAGAGGAGTGGGCGCATGATACCCAAGGTTTTCATTGATGGCGAAGCGGGCACAACCGGCCTGCAGATCGCCGCGCGCCTGAAGGCGCGCACCGATCTTGAAGTGCTGTCGATCAGCGACGACAAGCGCAAGGATGTCGATGCCCGCGCGGCCTTGATGAACAAGTCCGACGCCGTGATTCTCTGCCTGCCGGATGACGCTGCGCGCCTGGCGGTGAGCCTCGTGTCGAACCCCAATACCGTGATCATCGATGCCTCGACCGCCCACCGCACGTCGGCCGGATGGGTCTACGGCTTTCCGGAAATGGACAAGGCCCAGCGCCGTTCGATTGCCGCCGCCAAGCGCATCTCCAATCCCGGCTGCTACCCCACCGGTTTCATCGCGCTGGTGCGTCCGCTGGTCGTCTCCGGTCTCCTGCCGATTGACTGGCCGGTCTCGGTCAACGCCGTCTCCGGCTATTCGGGCGGCGGCAAGGCGATGATTGCCGAGTTCGAGGCGCGCGAAACGGAAGACAATTACCGCATCTACGCGCTGGGCCAGACGCACAAGCATCCTCCTGAGATGAAAAAGCATGCGGGCCTGTCCCACACGCCGATGTTCCTGCCGGCCGTCGGCCGCTTCGCGCAGGGCATGATCATCGAAGTGCCTCTGCCACTCTGGGCCTTGCCGAAAAAGCCGAAGCGCGCCGCGGTCCACAAGGTTCTGGAGGGCACCTATGCGGGCGAGCCGTTCGTGCGCGTCGCCCCGCTTGCCGATGGGGACGCCGTCAAGACGCTCGGCGCCGAAGGCTGCAATGACACCAACCGGCTTGAACTCTACGTGTTCGGTACCGACGAGCAGGCGCGCCTCGTCGCGCGGCTCGACAATCTCGGCAAGGGCGCGTCGGGCGCGGCGGTGCAGAACCTGAACATTGCCCTCGGGCTGGATGAGGGCGCTGGGCTGGTCGCTTGATCCGTGCCGGAGCCCCATTTACGGTGCGAATTCAAGGGTTTCACGAGCGTAGGATAGGCATGTCATGACCAAGCGTCGCGGACCGAAACTGAGCGCCAGCCGTCTCGCCAAGTGGCTGGGCCGGCGCATCGAGCAAGTGTTCAGCGCCCGCAAGGGAACCTATGTCTTCGAAGCGCCGCCGTATACGGATCAACAAACCGTGTTGAACCGGGTGACCCGCGCGCGCACCACGTTCCGCATCCGCACCAAGAACGACCTGTCGATCGCGAAGCAGATTTTCGAATCAGAGGACTACCGCCTCGAGCGGCTTGCGCGCTACGCCGACATCCGCGCCCACTATGACGCGCTGCTGAAGGCCGGAAAGACGCCGCTGATCATCGATTGCGGCGGCAATATCGGCCTTTCGGCGCTTTATTTCTCGGAGCATTTTCCGCAGGCCCGGGTCGTCACCGTCGAGCCCGGAGATGACAATTTCGCAACCCTGTCCGAAAATTGCCGTGGACGGAACATCCTGCCGGTACACGCCGCCATTTCGGCCGAGGCCAGCGTTGGCCGGGTGGTCGATATCGGCCGCGGCAGCGCCGCATTGCAGGTGGTGCCGGATCCGGAGGGCGATCTTGTCTTCACGACCGTGCCCGCCCTCATGGCCCAGCATGGCGGGGCAGGCGCGGCGCCCTTCATCGTGAAGATCGACATCGAGGGTTTCGAGCAGGATCTCTTCTCGCGCCCGGCGCCCTGGCTCGATGAGTTCTACCTGGTGGTGATGGAATTGCACGACTGGATGATGCCGGGCGAAGCGCGGTCCGGAAACTTCCTGCGCGCGGTGGCGCCGCTGAACCGGGATTTCGTCCACATCCACGAGAACATCTTCTCGATTTCGAACCGGGCGCCGGCCGCCGTCTAACCCGCGCGCGGACCCAGCTTGGCGGCCCGCACCTCGGTGTAGAAATCCGTCACCGCCGCCACACCGGACGCCCGGTCGAACCGCGTCATGTCGTACGTGTCGCGCAGGATCCCGCCGCCGGTCTTCGCGGCCAGCTTTGCCATCATCGCCTGGGCCAGCGCCGCCGCGTCGCCTTCCGGAAAGCGCACATCCGGCCGCGTGTTGAAGATCTCCCGAAACCCGTCGACATCCGATGCGAGGATCGGCGTGTCTGCGGCCATCGCCTCGAGGGCGACCAGCGCAAACGGCTCGCGCCGCGACGGGATCACCAGAAGGTCCGCCGCCCGGTACCAGTCGGCAGGCGCGGTCGAGTATCCCATGAAGACGATCCGCGCATCGCCGGCC
>JBGSOU010000177.1:0-4029 GCA_041739025.1 Hyphomonas sp. | reverse complement strand
CTGATCTGCGGCGGCGGGATCGGCGGATGGAACTGCACGCCGACGCGTTCGCGCGGCTTGGCGAGCAGGGATTCCGAACCGGTGATGCTGACCGGGATGACCGGCGCGCCGCTGTGCAGGGCGAGAAAGGCAAGGCCCGGCCTCGCGGGGCGAAGCAGGTTTGCCCAGTTGCCCCCTTCCGGAAAGATGCCCAGCACCCCGTCCTGCGCCAGCACGCCGAGCGAGGCGGTCAGGGTCGACCGGCTGAAGCCCCCGCGATAGGCGCGGATGAAGCCCCAGGTCTGCGGGATCATGCGGGTCCACAGCGGCGAATTGGGCCGCTCCGCCCCGCCGATGAATTCCACCAGCCGCGGGCAGGCATATAGCAGCAGCGGCGCATCGGTGAAGGCAAAATGGTTTGCGGCGAGGATCACAGGGCCGGTCTTCGGCAAGTGCTCGAGCCCGGTCACTTCAAGCGCGCCGAAATGGTGGATCAGCCCGCCCGTCAACTGGCGCAGGCACCATCGGGAGGCCTGCCGGCGCGGATAGGGGATCGGATAGGATGCAGCCATGCGAGATGCTACGCCAAGGCGCTGAACTGGCAAGGGAAATTCCAGCCGCGGCGGTCAGCGGGCGGGCTACGGATTGCAGTTGACAGTCATTCGCAAGTACTGCAAATGGTTCTCATGATCATTTGCGTCTGCAACCGCATCAACTGCCGCTCGGTCCGCGAGGCCGTCGATTCGGGCGCGCGCAGCCCGAAAGCCGTTCAGGCGCACCATGGCTGCAAGATCAATTGCGGAAAATGCTCCACCACGATCGGCGAAATGATCGCCGAACGGATGGACCGCGCCGTCTCGGAGCTGCCCGTTCTCGCCGCCGAATAGGCGCGCGGCCGCCTTCAAAACCGTTTCAATTCAAGCCGTTCGCGTGTCGTGGAGAACGAACCGTACACCTGATTGCAAGTGTGTCGCACTTGCACATGCAATTGATTTAATTGGATTTTTTGTTGCGTTCCCCGGCCGGGTCGCCTATAGGATTAAGTATATTTCCCTACCTCCCAGCCGACAGGAGCCGACATGCAAGGCGACAAGAAAGTTCTCGAATTCCTCAATCTCGCCCTCAAGAACGAACTGACGGCCATCAACCAGTATTTCCTTCATTCGCGGATGCTGAAGGATTGGGGCGTCTCGAAGCTCAGCAAGAAGGAACATGAGGAATCGATCGAGGAGATGCATCACGCCGACTGGCTGATCGAGCGCATCCTGTTCCTGGGCGGCCTTCCGAACCTTCAGGACCTCGGCAAGCTCCACATCGGGGAGAGCGTGCAGGAGATCCTCGAATGCGATCTCAAGCTCGAGAACATCGCCATCCCGCTGCTGCGCGACGCGATGGAGCACAGCGAAAAGGTGCGCGACTATGGCAGCCGCGACCTGTTCGGCAAGATCCTCCACAACGAGGAGGAACACGTCGACTTCCTCGAGACGCAATTCTCGCTGATCGAACGCATCGGCATCGAGCGCTATACCCTGCTCCAGTCGGAAGCGAGCTCATAAGGCCTCACGCCGGTCATTGTGCCGACACATTAAGACGCCGATAGTTTGAAGGTTGCCGCGCAAAACGTGACAGCCGAAAGACATATGTCTCAATGGGGATCTACATGACGCATCGCTATTTCCTGACCCGGTTCACCGGCGGCTTCGCCGCCGCCTGCGCCGCCACCGCCTTCCTGCCGGCCCTGGCGCAAGCCGCGCCTGACTTCCAGGACCAGGCCTTCACCACGCCTTACTGGACCCGCGTGCCGGTGATCGAGGCACTCGGCCGCGCCGACATGCAGGTCGCGCCGAACCGCGCCTCGTTCAGCGTCACCTATCTCGAAACCGACAAGGATTCGAAAAAGGCGATGCAGCTCGCGGTCGAACGCGGCCGTCTCGCCTACGAGACGATCAAGAAAGCGGCCGGCAAGGACTCGGTCATCCAGTCATCGGTCAACGTCACGGCGCTGTACGAACAGTACAAGGACAAAGACGGCAACAAGATCGACAATGAGCGCTCCGACAAGATCCGCGCCTATGAAGCGCGCGTTTCGCTGAGCGTGACGGTGGAGGATGTGTCCAAGGCTGGCCCCGCCCGCGCCGGCGCCCTGGCGCTTGGCCCGGAAAACTCCACCAGCCTCTCCACCTATCTCGAGCGCACCACAGAGCTCAACCGTGAAGCCGATGAAGCCGCCGTGAAAGACGGCGCCGCGCGCGCCAAGGCCTCTGCTGCCGCCAGCGGCGCCAAGCTCGGCAAGTTGATGGTTGTGCAGGAAGGCTCCGGCCCCTGCCTCGGCAGCTGGGCCTCATCGGCCGGAACCGACTATGACTATTACCGGTCGGCGCCCGCCTATGCGATGGCGCCCCCACCGCCGCCCCCGCCTCCGCCTGTGGCGTCCGGCATGGTCGGCGGCCGCATGGTGACCATCACGCAGGCCGATATCGACAGCCTGAACCTGCCGTCGGATGACAAGACGCAAGGGGTTTCCTCCAGCGCCTGCATGATCTACCGGATCGAGCAGTAACCTTCCCTATACGGATCGTTTTGGCCCACCCGGCCAAAAAGGGTTGATCCTTCGGGCAAACTGGCGTCTTAACGGGAGGCGGAGCGAACGCTCCGCCTCCCAACGCATTGTCACGCTCCTTTACGGAGCCAAGGCAGACAAACCAGAAAAGGAAAACACCCCATGGCGAAAGCGCCCAGTGCGAAGGAATTGCTTGTCGAGAAGTACATCTCCGAGCTGAAGGAAAAGGTGGGCGAAGCGCGCCCAGATCTCGCTTTGCTCGACGCCTGCGTGAAAGCGTGCGGCCCGTCCATCTACAAGGCCGACTCCGCAACCGTTGCCTCGTCTGACAAGACAGAGCTGGAACGTGTACGGACGACCTTCATCGTCAAGAAACTCGGCGTGGCCGACGAGGAAAAGGGCGCCGCAGCCCTGAAGGCCGCGATTGAAAAATATGGCCGCTCGGTGCGCGCGAAACATCGCCCGGTGGTCTATTACCTCGTGGCGAAGGAATTGAAGAAGGCGGCGGCGCTGAAGGCGGCCTGATTCTCACGTCCCCCAAAACAAGATCGCCGCCCCGGCCTTCCGGAGCGGCGATTTTTTTGAGCCTGCGCGAAACCTAGAACCCGTTCAGCCGCGCATACCGGTCGCGGTGCCAGCTGGCGGAGCCGTAGAGCGCTTCCTGCACGCGGGCGCGCTTCATGTAGAAGCCGGGCTCAGCCGCATCCGTCATGCCGATCCCGCCATGCATCTGCACGCAGTCATTCGAAACCAGATGCACGAGCTCGCCGGCTTTTGCCTTGGCGAGGCTTGCCAGTTCGGCCAGATCGGTCTTGCCGGCATCGGCCGCATCCAGCGCTGCCGCGACGCAGGAGCGCGTCATTTCCAGCTCGGTGAACATCTTCGCGGCCCGGTGCTGCAGGGACTGGAACGAGCCGATCAGCTGGCCGAACTGCTTGCGGTTGTTGAGGTAGTCCAGCGTCATGTCGAAGGCGGCCTGGGCCGAGCCCAGCATTTCCGCCGCCATGCCGATCGCCGCCCGGTCAAGCACCGGATCGAGGATGTCGGCGCCTTCATCGGCCGGGCCGATCAGCGCCGCCTCCGCAACGTGCACACCGTCAAAGTTGACATGCGCCGCGCCGTGGCTGTCGACCGTGTTCAACGGCTGGACCGTAACCCCCTTGGCCTCGCGCGGCACAAGGAAGAGGCTGATGCCGTGCCGGTCACCCGCTTCTCCAAAGGTGCGCGCCGCGACGATGAAAACATCCGCATAATGACCATCCGGCACATATTTCTTGAGGCCGTTCAGCGTGAATCCCTGGCCGTCGCGCTCCGCTTCGGTGGCGATGTTGTGCGGCGAGAAATGCGCTGTCTCATCGAGCGCCAGCGCAAACGTGGCCTCTCCGGCCGCAATTTTCGGCAGCCACTCGGCCTTTTGCGCAGGCGTTCCGCCCAGCTGCAGGGCCGAGGCCGCGATCAGCGCGGTCTGCAGCAGCGGCGTGGCCGCCAGC
>JBGSOU010000147.1:0-5662 GCA_041739025.1 Hyphomonas sp. | reverse complement strand
GGGCCAGGCCCTTGTGCGCGCCTTGCGGGATGCCGCCTCGGGCCTCGCCGTGCCGCATTATGTGTACGATATTGCCGGGGGCGTCTCGAAAGCCTCCCTCGCGCTGTCAGATGCCGAACGCAAGGACGACACCTGGTCCGTCCGGGGCCGCGACGGCGCGCATTATCCGCTGGCGGACTGATCCGGCCGGCGCCGCGCGAGGATCAGCAGCGCGACCAGGCCGATGGACGTCGCCTGGCTTGAAAAGAGTTCGAGAAGCACCGCAAACAGCCAACTGGGCAGCGCCGCGCGTTGCTCCGCCCTCAGAAGGATGTTGCCACTGCCTTGCCCCAGAAGTTCGGCATTCGCCGCCTCGATCTTGGCATTGAGGTCGTCCCGGCGTTTCGCGAGGCCGAGCTCGTTCTGCGCATCGCGGTAGGGTTTCTGCTCGGTTTTGCCCACCCGCTCGACTTCGGCGATGTAGGCTTCCAGCCCTTCCACCGAGCGCGTCTCCGGCGGGATGCCGTCGAGCTGGCGCCGCCAGTCCGCCACCTGCGTCTCCAGCACGTCGCGATTGGTCGCCGCGCTGGTCACCTCGGCCGCCGCGGTCAGGTTGTTGGAGTGGATGTAGATTTCGGTGCCGAGGATCGAGGCGCCCGCGCCGATCAGCGCAAACACCAGCGAGCGCAGGCTCTCCCAGCGCCGCCGGTTGGCCGCGTGCCAGTAGACGAACGTGAACCCCCCGAAGGACACGATGGCCGCAATGATCCCCGCCGCGCCCCAGATCCGACCCTGTGCCGGGTCAGCCACGGTCGAGGCAAAGGCCTGATAGTTGGCAAAGCCGGACAGGCCCGCCGCCATCAGCCCGGCGATCAGGAAGACCAGCGCCAGCCCCATCACGATCAGCTTCTCGCCGGACCCCCGCCGCCGCTCCGCCCGCGCCGCGCGGATCTCTTCCAGCCGGATCTCGCGCTCCGCCTTGATCTCCTCGGGGGAGGGGAGCTTCTGCGTGAGCAGGGCGACCTTCGGCTCAGTCAACAGGACGGGCCTAATCGCTTTGACGGGGCCGACGACAAATTCGGGCTCGGCGTCAGGCAGTGTGCCCTCGTCAGAGTCATTCGCGAGAGCGCTTTGGTTCAGGGATCGTGGCACTAGAGCGCCCCCGGCCTTTCTGCGTTCGATGGTCGCCCGCAAGGCAGCGATCTGCCCTTCTTCGTGTCCTTCTTCGCAGATGTAGGTCAGGGTCCGAAGATTGATCCGCAGGTTGCGTTCTCGCGTGTCCCAGCAATCGTCATGAATGGGGCATACGGCCGGGATATCTTCCGCTTGAGTATCGGAGGGTTCGACGCCCAGTTCCTCCAGCACCCAGCGGATGTCATCCTGCGTTCTTGGATCCGGCATGATGTAGCCCTAAGCTTGTTTGCTATGCTCAAATACTTGCCTTGCGGTCCGCCGTCACCTCCCCGGGCCAGCAGATCACGCTTGCAGTAGCAGGTCCGCCGCGCCGCTTTTTGCGCTTGGACCACGGCCCGCGAGGTCTTAATCAAGTATTAAGGGGCGGGGGCTGAGAGTTTCTCGCAAGATACGGCCATCCGGTGACCGGACGGAAGCAAAGGATAGAACTGAAATGACACCGCGCTCGCTCGCGATCCCGAAGAACTGGACAACATTCGACATGCCGAGCTTCTTCTCGGCCTTTGCGTATCCGGTCCTCGGTGTTGCGCTGTTCACCACCATGGTCCTGCTCGGCATCTTCATCAGCGAGCTCACCTTCCATTGGTGGTATGTACCGCTGGCTATCGGAGTCATCGCCTTCTCCGTCTTCTGGTGCAACATGGGCATCGGCCCGCTGCATCGCATCCTGCAGCACCGCGCCGGCGAACTGGCACCGCCCGCCCAGGTGCTGGCCATGATCAACCTGATGATCGCCATGCAGGGCCGCGTGCGGGACTGGGTGAACTACCACTCACAGCACCACCGCTTTGCCGACCAGCCGGGTGACCCGCACAACCCCTTCGAATCCAAGCGCTGGGCCTGGGTCGGCTGGATCCTGTTCCGCGACAAGAAGGACACCGACCGTCCGATGCCGATCTGGCTGAAGAAGCACCCGATCGTCGTGTGGATGGACCGCTATTACAACCAGCTCAGCCTGGTCATCCACTTCGTCGTGCCCGCCCTGATCTACCTGATCGTGTGGGCAGCCGGTGGCTCGCTCGTGCTCACGGCGCTTCTGCATGCCAGCGTCATCATCGGCCGCGCCATCCAGTTCCACGCGACCGTCTACGGCATCAATGTGCTTGGCCATCTGAAGACCCCGGCCTGGGCAGACCACATGATGGCCCTCCTCACCGGCGGCGAAGCGTTCCACGATCACCATCATGATGAGCCGGTCAGCGCCCTGCATCGTCCGCGCAAGGGCGTCTGGAACCGCATCGTCGATTACAACGGCACGGTCCTGCTCTTCCTCGAGAAGATCGGCTGGGTGCGCAATCTGAAGATTGCGCCGCAGTTCGCCTGACGCGGCCCCGCGCCCTTCGCATACGCAGCATCGAATTATGGGAAGCGCCCCCTTTAACCGGGAGGGCGCTTTCCCATTTGCAGTGGCCGGGCGTGGGGGCGCATCGACGGAGGACCACCCATGACCGATACACATCCCGATGCCGCCGCAGCGGCGCAGACGCATGCCTATATCCTGCTCGACCGGACCGGCTCCATGGGATCCATCTGGAACGAGGCGCTCGGCTCCGTGAATGCCTATGTCAGTGCGCTGACCCAGCCTGCGGAGGGTGCCAAGCCCTCCGAGGACGACAAGGTGACACTGGCGGTGTTCGACCATCATGCGGGCCTGCAGTTCGACGTGCTCCGCCGCAGCGTGAAGGCGGCGGACTGGACGAAGGTCACCGACACCGAAGCCAGCCCGCGCGGCATGACCCCGCTGTTCGATTCCATCGCCCGCATCGTGGCGCTGGCCGAGTCCGACCAGCCGTCCCGCGCCGTCATCGTGATCATGACCGATGGCCAGGAGAACGCCTCGAAAGAGGTCACCAAGGACGGCGCCAAGGCCGCGCTCGACCGTGTCCGCGCCAAGGGCTGGGAAGTCGTCTTCCTCGGCGCTGAATTCGGCAAGTTCATGGACGCCGAGGCGATGGGCGTCAGCGGTTCGAAATCGATGGCCATGGCCTCCGGCAACTTCGACCTTTCGATGCGCAAGCTCGCCTCCAAGAGCCGCAAGTATTTCGAAGCGGCCGAGTCGATGGACTTCAACGAAGAGGACCGCAAGGAAGCGGGCGAAGAAGGCGTCATCCGCCGCAAGGGTAAATGATCCGTCTCCGGATCTCTGGAGTCTGAACAGCCGTTCACCAAAAACAGGGGCCGCCATGCAATTGGCGGCCCTTTTCCTTTGCCTTGACGGATTCGCGACACAGACGCGCCGCATTCACGGCGCAGCTTTCCCTCACCGAACACACGGGAAGGGACGCTCACCATGAAGATCACCAAATCGCTCATCGCCATTGCGACAGGCTTCGCGCTCGCCGCCACCTCGCAGGCCAAGATCCTGCCAAAACCCCCGAAAGCCGATACGGTCCAGTCCTACATCCTGCTCGACCGGACCGGGTCGATGTCGGACATCTGGGAGGAAGCGCTCACGTCGGTGAACGCCTATGCCGACAGTTTTGCCGCTGATGCGCCCGGCGCTGAGATTGCCGGCGCCGACATCCGCACCGCCGTCACCCTTGCCGTCTTCGACCATCAGGACGGCATGCAGTTCGACATCCTGCGCGACAAGGTCGACCCCGCCCAATGGGCCAAGGTCACCAATGACGAGGCCAACCCGCGCGGCATGACCCCGCTCTACGACGCCATCGGCCGCATCATCAGCCGCGCCGAAGCCGACGCGCCGGAAAAAGCCGTCATCGTGATCATGACCGACGGTCTGGAAAACTCCTCCAGCGAACTCACCAATCAGGGCGCCAAGGCCGCGCTCGACCGGGCCCGCGCGCGCGGTTGGGAAGTGGTCTTCCTGGGCGCCGAGTTCGCCAGCTTCTCGGACGCGGAAGCGGTCGGCATGTCGGCCTCGAAAACCATGGCCGTGGGCCAGGGCCAGATGCGCGACTCGATGGACAACCTCGCCCAGAAAGCCCGCGCCTATGGCAAGGGCGCTGCCCCGGCAGTGGAGTTCAACGAAGCAGACCGCGCGCTCGCCGACGAAGAAGGCGTGAAAGAACGCAAGGGCCAGTAACGTAAAATCCCTCCGGATACAGATAATCCGGCGAATCTCCGCACCGTTGGAAGCCTGTTCCTCAAGAGGAGCGGGCTTCATTTTGTCTCTTCCTGTTTGCGGGCGTATAGAAAGGATTAATCCCCGCGCGCAATGATAAATCGGTGTACGGATCGCATCGTTGCGGTTGCGTATTGTAAGGTCGATACAATGCTGAATGATCTCACGCTTCAATCGGAAGAGTCGCCTTTCGGATTTGATGAACTGTTCTTTTCGCGGACGGACGAGGCCGGCATCATCCGGGCCGGGAATGCCGTGTTTCAGCGTGTCAGCCTCTACAGTTGGGAGGAGCTGCTCGGCAAGCCGCACAAGCTGGTCCGCCATCCCGATATGCCGCGTGCGGTATTCCGGCTCCTCTGGAACACGATCAAGGCGGGCGCGCCGATCGGCGCCTATGTCAAGAACCGGGCCAAGGATGGCCGCTATTACTGGGTCTTTGCGATCATCACGCCGATCGCGGGCGGCTATCTGTCGGTGCGCTTGCGCCCGTCGAGCGATGTCTTCCAGATCATCGAGAAAATCTATCCGGCGCTGGCCGCCGACGAGCGGCGTGAAAAACTGGATCCGGATGAAAGCCTCGCCCGGCTCACGGGCCAGATCCAGGATCTGGGTTTTGTATCCTATCCGGCCTTCATGGCGGCGGCGCTCGGGCGCGAACTGGCCGCGCGGGACACCGCGCTCGCCCGCCCGGCGGACAAGGCCCTGTGCCATCTCGCGGAGTTGCAGGAATTGGCTGAAAGCCTTCTGCAGAACGCTGGCCGGATGAAAGAGGCCTACAAGCAGAATGAAATCGTTCCGACCAATTTCCGCATCCTGGCCTCGCAGCTCGGGCAGGACGGGGACGCCATCGGCGTCATTTCGAACAATTATGTGCTTTTGTCGGATGACATGCGCAGCGTGCTCGATCTGCTCATGCGGGCGGCAAACGAGGTCCGGCGCGCCATCAATGACAGCTATTTCCTCCTCGCGGTCGCGCGTGTGCAGTGTGAAGTGGTCCGGGTGTTTCAGGACGAACACAATGCGGAGTCCAGCCCGGAAGAGACGGAGCGCCTGGTCCGGCAAGCGACAGAATACGTCACGCGCGCAAAGCTCAGCCTGACGGATATCGCCGTGAAAACGAAGTTCCGCGATTACTGCCTGGAGATGAGCCGCCTCGCCACCGGGCTTGAAGTGATGCGTGTGGTCGGAAAAGTTGAATGCGCGCGCCATGAGTCCGTCAAGGAGCGTGTCGACAAGCTGCTCAGCGATCTGCAGACCTTCCAGATGACCATTGCCGGTGCGCTGCAGGAGATCAGCCGGATCAACCTGTCGATCGAGGCGGAAACCGCGGCCTTGATGAAAGAATCGGACCGCGCGGCCTGACCGGACCGGCGAAAGCCCGCGCGCGCCGGCGGGCGTGTCGTC
>JBGSOU010000101.1:0-3050 GCA_041739025.1 Hyphomonas sp. | reverse complement strand
CGCGTCCGGAGGCGCCGGCTTGCCGCAACCGGCCAGCGCCGCGATCACCGGCGCCCAAAACAGTGCTGAACCCAAACGCATGCCGCCCTCCCGCCATATCCTGGCAGGAGGGTCGGCTACAGGCCGGATTTCGTCAATCCTCGATCGCGGCAATCCGCCTAGGCGAGCGACGGGTCGATGCCTTTGCAGGCCTCGATCAGGCCCTGCACCGAAGCGACCGACTTCTCGAACATCGCCGTCTCATCGGCGTTGAGGTCGAACTCGACGATTCGCTCTGCGCCGCCGGCGCCGATCAGCGTCGGCACGCCGACATACATGTCCTTGACGCCGAACTCGCCCTTGCAGAAGGCCGCCACTGGCAGCACGCGCTTCTGGTCCTTGAGGTAGGATTTTGCCATCGCCACGGCGCTTTCGGCCGGTGCATAATAGGCCGAACCCGTCTTCAGGAGGTTGACGATCTCGCCGCCGCCCTTGCGGGTCCGGTCAACGATCGCGTCGAGCTCTTCCTGGGTCATCCAGCCCTGCTTTACCAGTTCCGGCAGCGGCAAGCCGCCCACCGTCGAATGGCGCACCATCGGCACCATGTCGTCGCCGTGCCCGGCCAGCGTCCAGGCATGGATGTCGGCCACCGACACACCGGTCTTCTCGGACAGGAAATAGGCAAAGCGCGAGGAGTCGAGCACACCGGCCATGCCCACCACTTTTTCGGTCTTCAGGCCGGAGAATTGCTGCAGCGCCCAGACCATCGCGTCGAGCGGGTTGGTGATGCAGATCACGAAGGCGTTCGGCGCGTGGGCCTTGATGCCCTCGCCCACGGCTTTCATGACCTTGAGGTTGATGCCGAGGAGGTCATCGCGGCTCATGCCCGGCTTGCGCGGCACGCCGGCCGTGACGATGCAGACGTCTGCGCCGGCGATACCGGCATAGTCGTTGACGCCCTTGAGGCCGACGGACGCGTTGTAGACCGGGGTCGATTCGGCGATGTCGAGCGCCTTGCCTTGCGGCAGGCCTTCCGCGATGTCGAACAGGATCACGTCGCCCAGCTCTTCGCGAGCGCAGACGTGGGCGAGCGTGCCGCCGATCATGCCGGAACCAATCAGGGCAATCTTGCTGCGGGCCATGTGTTTCTCCTCGGGAATGGGGCTGCGAACTTGATGCGCGGAGCCCTAGCCGAGGCCGCGGCGCGGTGCAATGCGGCCCAAAGTCAAACGCCCCGCAAGCCAGGCTTGCGGGGCGTTCTTCAGAGGCGTTCCGATCCGCCTAGTCGCGCGAGAGCAACGACATCAGGATCGTGAAGATGTTGTAGAACAGGATGAAGAAGTTCAGCGCGCCGAAGTTCGTCATCACCGCCAGCGAGCGGGTATCACC
The DNA here is from genome assembly GCA_041739025.1 of Hyphomonas sp. Classification (GTDB taxonomy): domain Bacteria; phylum Pseudomonadota; class Alphaproteobacteria; order Caulobacterales; family Hyphomonadaceae; genus Hyphomonas. Next base: position 1,682 of record JBGSOU010000101.1, on the reverse strand, counting down.
TTCATTGGCGAAGTAGCTCTGCTTCAGGTTCTGCGTATCGGTGGCCACCAGCACGCCCGAGACGCCGAGCACGCCGAGCTGGATGATGATTTCCAGCATGCCCGAAGGCGGGAACAGGAAGCTCAGCAGCGAGACGCCGATCAGGCCCCAGAGGGCAAACACCATGAACACGCCGACCGGCTTCAGGTCAGTCTTCGTCGTGTAGCCGAACAGGCTGAGCGCGCCGAAGGCCGATGCCGTCAGGAAGAAGGCCTTGGCAATCGTCAGGAAGGTGGGCGACAGCGTCGCGCCGGAGCGCATCGCGCCGCCGGCCCCGGCGGTTGCCATGTAGACCCAGATCGACAGGCTGAGGCCCAGCACCGTCACGATGGTCCAGTACATGATGCCGGTCGCCAGCGGCGACGGACGTTTCATCAGGAAGGCCGAGCCGAGGATCAGCACGATGGGCGCAAACTGGATGACCAGGCGCAGCGGCGAGAAGAGGACGAGTTCCGTGAGAGCCGGAAACGTGCTGGAGCCAACGAGGAAGGCGAGACCACCTGCCAGCGCAATGCCGAGCGCCAATTTCTGGTAGACGCCCAGCATGAAGGCGCGCAGCCCCACGTTGACGGATGTATCCGCCGACCGGGCATCGATAGCGCCGAAAGTCCGGTTGAAGTCGTTCATTGGTTTCAAAAACCCTTTCCATGATCGCGGACGCCGCTGAGGCGCCAATGAACCAATATATGGAGACCTTCGCCCCACTTCGCAAGAATAACCCGACGGCGCAGCATCCTGCCGAAACGGGCCCGATTATTCCGCTCCGCCCCGGACTGATCCTCGGACTCGGAACAGCCTTTGGTTTATACTTGAAAAGCCAAATATTCGCCTCAGTTCTGCCCACTTTCATTTGAACTCGCAGTGCTCGACTTGCCCGGCTGCAAATGCCTGCGCGAGTGAACAGCTAGTCACAGTTGACTTGGATCGGACGAGATTTACAGTCCGGCGGTCTGCGAAATTACCGTTCGTTGCACAAGGGAGCCATCACTTAAAAGGGGAAGCACATGGCTGACGCATCGGCTTATGCCGAGAATATCAAGAAGTACGTGACGGACTATAACAAGGCCGCTGCAGAGAAGATCGTGGGTCATCTCGGCATCGCACTGCGCAACAAGGACAGCTCCGTCGTCGCCTGCAGCGATGACGGCGAACTGGACCGGATCCGCGAAAAATGGTGCCGCGCCAAGTTGGGTCTCGCTCACAACCAGAAAGAGCTCGACGCCGCGATCCAGGCCGTCTGTGACAAGATGAAGGCTGAAGGGGGCCAGAAATCTCGCGTCACATTCTATTACCTGATCGCCGAACATTTCGGGAAACTGGCGCATCTCGCCAGCTGACCCGCTCCTCCCGGACACCTGTCCAGACCCGGCCCGAAAGGCCGGGTTTTCTTTTGCCCGGAGCCATGCTCAAGACAGGCATCATGCTGCGCCTCTTCGCTGCCCTGCCCGTGCCGCCGGACGTGTCCGGACGCCTTCTGACCGTTCAGAAGAACCTGCCCGGCGCGCAGTGGCGGCCCGAGGAGAATTTCCACATCACGCTCTGCTTCTATGGCGAGATCCGCCCGGCTGCGGCGCGCGACCTCGACGAACTGCTCGGCGAAATCGAGGCGCCCGCCTTCGAGGTTGCACTGGAGGGCGCCGGCT
>JBGSOU010000075.1:0-1916 GCA_041739025.1 Hyphomonas sp. | reverse complement strand
GCGCAAAGCTCGGCGACGAGGCCCGGCAGCCAGCGTTCCTGACCGCGCGCCATCGCCTCGCGCCGGTCGCTGAGGATCTCGCCGTCCTGCACGAGGGCGGCTTCCATCGTGCTGAATGCGGTGTTGAGGCCGAGGGTGAGCATCCGCGGCGGTTAGAGGATGCGGCAGGCCTCGTCAAATTCGAGGCGCGGACTGCGATCAAAGATCTTGGTCTTGTCGCCGTACCCGATGTTGCAGATGAAGTTGGCGCGCCAGTGTTTCAGCTCGCCCTCGTCATTTTCAAAGAACTCGCGGTTGACGCCGGCGGCATCGAACCCGCTCATCGGGCCGCAATCGAGGCCGATGGCGCGCGCGGCCAGCATCAGGTAGGCGCCCTGCAGCGTGCCATTGCGGAAGGCGGTTTCATCGCGGTTGGCGTTGAACCAGTCCTTGGCGCCGGGGGCATGCGGGAAGAGCTGCGGAATCTTTTCCTGGAAGGCGAGGTCGTGGGCGATGATCACCGTCCAAGGAGCAGCGGCGGTCTTGGCGCGGTTGCCCTCGCTCATCAGCGGCAGGAGGCGCTGCTTGCCGGCAGGCGTGTGCACGAAGACAAAGCGGGCGGGCGAGCAGTTGGCGCTGGTCGGGCCCATCTTGGTGAGGTCATAGACCGCGCGGACGAGGATCTCGGGCACGTCCTTGTCGAGAAAGCCGTTCTGGCTGCGGGCATCGCGGAAGATCACGTCAAGGGCATGATCATTGACGGGGTGGGCCATGAGGGGGTCCTTTGGTCAGGTCTGGAAAAGGGGAAAAGCGCGAAAAACGGAACCGCCTAGAGCACGGCCTCGACGGCGGTGACTTCCGGCACATAGGTGCGCAGCATGTTCTCGATGCCGGATTTCAGCGTCATTGTGGAGGACGGGCAGCCGGCGCAGGCGCCGCGCATGTTGAGATGCACCACGCCGGTCGCCGCATCGAAGCTGCGGAAGGTGATGTCGCCGCCATCCTGCGCCACGGCGGGGCGGACGCGAGTTTCGATCAGTTCCTTGATCTCGTTGACGATCTCGGCGGTTTCGCCGTCATAGGCGATCTCGTCGCCGTCCTGGCTGGCCGCGTCGTCCACCACCGGCAGGCCGGCCATGAAATGATCCATGATGGCGGCCAGCACCATCGGCTTGACGTGTTTCCAGTCGCTGGAGGCGGTCTTGCTGATCGAGACAAAATCGGCGCCGAGGAAGACACGGTCGACGCCGTCGACCTGGAACAGGGCGCGGGCCAGGAGGCTGGAGCGGGCGCTGGCGGCGTCGGGATAGTCGAACGGGCCCAGATGGCCAGCCACAGGCGGGCCGGGAAGGAATTTCACCGTATCGGGGTTCGGGGTCGCTTCCGTCTGGATGAACATGAGGCCTCGCTTTCTGCAGGAGACATGGCCTGCAACGGGCGTCAGTTCAAGGGACAGGCGTGTCCGCGCCGGCCGCAGCGACTTCCTCGATCCCGGGCTCGACCACAGGCGCAGGCGGCGCGAGCCGGCCAGCGAGGAAGCGAGAGGCCTCCTCCGCTTCGGTCAGGTAATAGGCCATGCTGGCAAGGTGGTTCGGCCAGAGGGCTGCCGAGCCGGACTGGTTGGAGACGAACACGGGTTTCATGTCGGCTGCGCGCTTCCAGGCTGTTTCGGCCCGGGTCAGGGCGACGGCGAGTTCGGTGTCGCCGGTCAGGCCGAAGGCGCGGGCCTTGCCGGCGATGATCAGCTGGTAGGCAAGGTGCGCGCGGGCCTTGGCGGCGTAGAAGGCGGTGATGTCTTCCTTGCTGGCGGGCCAGGCGCCTTGCTCGGCATTGATGCGGTCCGACAGGGCGGCGCGGTCCTGTGCAGCCCAGACGGCGAACAGCTCCATCTCGCGCGGCAGCGTTTCTTCCGGGGACGGGCGAACGGCGAGCCCGCG
>JBGSOU010000064.1:0-4137 GCA_041739025.1 Hyphomonas sp. | reverse complement strand
GCTGGGCGACGCGCTGGCGCTGGCGGAGGCCTCGGGCTGCGGCGCCGAGATCCGGCTTGACCATGTGCCGTTCGCGGGCGGTGTGACAGGGCAGGTCGAAGCGCTCGATCTGGCGACCTGGGGTGACGACTATCAGCTCCTTCTGTCCGCCGCACCGTCGCACCGCGATCTCATCCTGTCTCAGGCGGTATCAATCGGGGTTCAGGTCTCGCGCATCGGGCGAATCCTCCCGGAATCGGGCCTTGTACTCCTCGACCAAACGGGCCGCGTTAACCTCCCGGAAACCATGGCCTTCGAGCATGGTAGAATCGGAATGTCTGCCACTCGCCCCTGAAGCGAGGCAGGTTGCACCCCCAAGGGGCGGCTGGCAGGCAGAACCGTCGTTAAAAGACGCCACAGCCACGCATTTGCAGGGCTGGCAGGCAAACAGGGGTTAAAGGAAGGAAAGCCAATGACTTGGTACTTACTCGCACTTGGTGCGGGCTTCTTGTCGGTCGCCTACGGCTACTGGCAAATCACGTCGATCATGAAAGCGCCGTCGGGAACGCCGCGCATGATCGAAATCGCCCAGGCCATCCAGGAAGGCGCAAACGCCTATCTCAGCCGCCAGTATCGCACCATCGGCATCGTCGGTGTCGGTGTCGCAATCGTTCTCATCGTGGCGCTCAGCTGGAAGGCCGCACTCGGCTTTGTCATCGGCGCCGTGCTTTCGGGCGCGGCCGGTTTCATTGGCATGCTAGTGTCCGTTCGGGCCAACGTCCGCACCACCGAAGCCTCCCGCAAGGGCCTCAATGAAGGCCTTCAGATGGCGTTCAAATCGGGCGCCGTCACCGGCATGCTCGTGGTCGGCCTCGCGCTGATCGGCATCGTCGGCTATTACGGCCTCCTCACCGGCGTCATGGGCCTGTCGCTCACCGACGAAGGCCAGAAGCGCGAAATCATCGACGCGCTGGTCTCGCTCGGTTTCGGCGCCTCGCTCATCTCGATCTTCGCGCGTCTCGGCGGCGGTATCTTCACCAAGGGTGCGGATGTCGGCGGTGACATGGTCGGCAAGGTTGAAGCCGGTATCCCGGAAGATGATCCACGCAACGCCGCCACCATCGCCGACAACGTCGGCGACAACGTCGGCGACTGTGCCGGCATGGCGGCTGACCTGTTCGAAACCTATGCCGTGACGCTCGTCGCCACCATGGTTCTCGGCGGCATCTACTTCGCAGCCACGCCGTACATCGGCGAGATCATGATGCTGCCCCTCGCGATCGGCGCGGTGTGTATCGTCACGTCGATTGTCGGCACCTTCTTCGCGACCCTCGGCAAGGGCTCGACCGATGTCATGGGCGCGCTCTACAAGGCGCTCATCGTCACCGGCGTGCTCTCCATCGGCGGTCTTGCGCTGGCCATCCAGACGGTCCTGCCGGGCGGTCTTGCGGGCACGCTTGAAGGCGCAGGCGCGCTTCTCGGCCTCGTCGATCCGGTGACCGGCGAATCCGCCAACATCACCGGCTGGAAGCTGTTCGCCTGCGGCGTGGCGGGTCTGTTCGTGACCCTGCTGATCGTCGTGGTCACGGCCTACTATACCGAGACCAAGTACCGTCCCGTCCGCTCGATCGCGAAAGCCTCCGAGTCGGGCCACGGCACCAACGTCATCCAGGGCCTCGCCGTCTCGCTGGAAGCCACCGCGCTTCCGGCCCTGATCATTATCGGCGGCATCCTGCTGACCTACAACCTCGCCGGCCTCTACGGGATCGCCATCGCGACCACCACGATGCTTGGCGTGGCCGGCATGATCGTTGCCCTCGATGCGTTCGGTCCGGTGACGGACAATGCCGGCGGCATTGCCGAAATGGCAGAGCTGCCGTCTGAAGTCCGCAAGACGACCGACGCCCTCGATGCCGTCGGCAACACGACCAAGGCCGTCACCAAAGGCTATGCCATCGGTTCAGCCGGTCTGGGCGCCCTCGTGCTGTTCGCCGCCTATTCGGAAGATCTGAAATACTTCTCGGCCCGCGCCGTCGAAGGTTCGTTCTTCTATGGCGTCACGGTCGATTTCTCGATCGCCAACCCTTACGTCGTGGTCGGTCTGCTGTTCGGCGGCCTGCTTCCGTTCGTCTTCGGCGGCATGTCGATGATGGCCGTGGGCCGCGCCGCGCAGGCTGTGGTCGAGGAAGTCCGCCGCCAGTTCCGCGAAATGCCGGGCATCATGAAGGGCGAAGTCAAGCCTGACTATGGCCGCGCCGTGGACATCCTGACCCAGGCCGCGATCAAGGAAATGGTGGTTCCGTCCCTGTTGCCGGTGCTGTCGCCGATCGTGCTGTTCGGCGCGATCTACTTCATCGCCGGGTCCGGTGCGGCGCTGGCCTCGGTCGGTGCCATGCTGCTCGGCGTGATCGTGACCGGCCTGTTCGTGGCCATCTCGATGACCTCGGGCGGCGGCGCGTGGGACAATGCCAAGAAGTACATCGAAGACGGCCACCACGGCGGCAAAGGCTCGGAAGCCCACAAGGCGGCCGTGACCGGTGACACCGTCGGCGACCCCTACAAGGACACGGCCGGTCCGGCCGTGAACCCGATGATCAAGATCACCAACATCGTCGCGCTTCTGATGCTCGCGGTGCTGGCTGGCCACTAGGGCCGGATCCTGACCCCACAAAAGGAAAGCCCCGGACCTTCGGTTCCGGGGCTTTTTCTTGGGCGGCTGACGGAGGGCCGGGGGGCCTATTGCTGGCGGCCGGTCGGGTTGTCCGGCGTCGCTTCGTTCGTGTTGGGCAGGCGCACGCTGCCGACTGTGCCGAAGATCTGTTCCCAGAGGCCCAATTCCCGTCCGCGCGTCGCGGTTTCGCGGGCGGCGTAGCTGATCACCTGGCCGTCTTCGGCGGTGTAGCGCAGCACTTCATCGACCTTGTCGTCTTCGCCGAAGCGGATGGCGGTGATGCTGCGGTCGGCGACCTTCGGTTTGTAGAAGGCAAAGCGCTCCTGAACGTCCGAAATGTAGAACCAGGTATTGGTGTCGAACAGGCCTTCGGTGGACGGTGAGCCGAGCTGCGCCGACACCGAGGAGCGGGTGTCTTCGCCCGGCTTGATGTCATAGGGCTGGACTTCATCGGGAATATAGCCGTGAAAATCGCGCGACGGTGTCAAGCAGGCCGTCAGCGGCAGTAAAAGCAGGCTGGCCGCCAGGATGGCAGGTTTACGCATGGAGTCACTCCCGATGGGCTTTGACCAACGACCTAGCTGCAGGTAACCGGGCTTGGCAAGCATGGGAGTGCATTCGTGACGGCATTTTCGGGCAACTGGTTCCAGCGGCGTTCGGCCCGGCGGAAAGCCGCCGCCGAGGCCTACGGGCGCCTGCTGACCCATGCCCTGGCGCCGGTCCATTACGTCGCCAGCGGCGTTCCGGACACGTTTGGCGGGCGGGCCGGCATGGTGACCATCCTGACCAGCCTCGCCTGCGACCGGATCAGCCGTCTCGGCGGCCCGGACGCGGCGCGCATCATCGAACGGCTGGATACGCTGGTGCTTGACGGCTTTGACGCCGCCTATCGCGAGAAGGGGGTCGGCGACGCCTCGATTGCCCGCAAGGTGCGCAAACTGGCGCAGAATCATGCCGGTCTCGGCAAGGCATTGTTTGCGGCGCTGCAGGAGTCCGAATCGCCGGGACAGGCTGCGCGCATTGCCGATGTCCTGCGCCGCAACGGCGTGGTTGCCGCCACACGCGCCGTCAGCATGGCCACCATTCTGCTGGGCATGCAGGCGCGTCTGGCCCGCCAGCCCGACGAGGAAATCCTCCTCGGGCGCCTCGAATGGACCAGCAATGCGCCAACGCAGGGCTGATATCAGCGGTATCTGGGCCGTTGCCTTGCCCTCCGGCGCCGCTTAAACCACGCGAAATTACGTATATCTGGCCACTCATTGTCAGGCACAGGACCGGATGCAGCTTTCGAAGACCATTTCGGTAGACGCCATGGGCGGAGACAATGCCCCGGGCATCGTCGTCGACGGGGTCGCGCAATTTCTCGAAAGCCGGCCCGGCTTGCACGTACAGCTGCACGGAGATGAAGCGCTGCTGGCGCCGCTTGTCGCCGGCCGGCCGGGCCTCGCGGCGCGAACGACCATCCTGCACGCCGCCGAAAAGATCAC
>JBGSOU010000057.1:0-2202 GCA_041739025.1 Hyphomonas sp. | reverse complement strand
GGATGCGCAGCAGGCGGGCGGTGTCGGCGAGGCTGATCGACCCGGCAGCGGCGAGCGCGGAATACTCGCCGAGCGAATGGCCAGCCACGAAGGCGGCGTTCTTCACCGTGACGCCGAAATTCGCCTCGAGCGCGCGGTAGGCCGCAACGCTGTGCGCCATCAGGGCGGGCTGGGCATTCGAGGTGAGCGTCAGCTCGGCAAGATCGCCGCCCCACATCAGGCCGGAGAGGTTCTGGCCGAGGGCCGCATCGACCTCCTCGAACACGGCGCGGGCCGCCGGAAAGGCCTCCGCCAGCGCCTTGCCCATGCCGATATCCTGACTTCCCTGACCGGGAAAAATGAATGCGAGCGTCATTGTCGGCCCGGCCTCCCTCGTTCTTGGCTTGTTTTGGCGGTGCTAAAGCGCACCCTTCCGGCATGCAAGCGCTTGAAATCTGCGGCCAGATAGGCTTTAGACCCCCTCTTGACAGCAAGGTGCGGTACTCAAGTCCCCGGAATAAGCCGGAAAACGAGGGGCCATCGCTGGGGCAGTTTCCCGCTCCCCCGCGCCGCATCTTCGAATTTTGGGAATGAAAACATGGCACTGTACGAACACGTCGTGATCACACGACCTGATATTTCGCCTGCCCAAGTCGATACATTCATCGAAGAGCTGGGCACTTTCCTCACGGAAAAAGGCGCAAAAGTCGGCAAGACCGAATACTGGGGACTTCGCAGCCTCGCCTACCCGATCAAGAAACAGCGCAAAGGTCACTATTCGCTGCTCAACATCGACGGCCCGGCCGAAGCGATCCACGAACTTGAACGCCGCCAGCGCATCTCGGAAGACGTGATGCGCTACCTGACCGTCCGCGTCGAAACGCATACCGACGAGCCGTCCGCGGTTCTGTCGCGTAAAGAACGCCGTCCGCGCGACTAAGGGAAAGGAACAGATCCGATGGCACAGAAAATCAACATCACGAACATTCCGGCCCGCCGTCCGTTCGGACGCCGGCGCAAGGTGGACCCGTTTACGGGCGAGCACGCGCAGGAAATCGACTACAAAGACGTCAAGATGCTGCAGCGCTACATCTCCGAAAAAGGGAAGATCGTGCCGAGCCGCATCACGGCCGTGAACCTGAAGAACCAGCGCAAGCTGGCCCAGGCGATCAAGCGCGCCCGCATGCTCGCCCTGATCCCGTTCGAAGTGAAATAAGGAGAGACCGACATGCAAGTGATCCTCCTCGAACGCATCGACCGCCTCGGCAAGATCGGCGACGAAGTGAAAGTGAAGAACGGGTTCGCCCGCAACTTCCTGTTCCCGCAAGGCAAGGCCCTGCTGGCCAATGAACGCAACCGCGCCCGTTTCGAGCGCGAACGCGATGTCATCGAAGCCCGCAACGCCGAAGCCCGCGCCCAGGCGCAGACCGAAGCGGAAGCCCTCGAAGGCGCCGTCTTCGTGCTGATCCGCCAGGCTGGCGATACCGGCCAGCTGTTCGGCTCGGTGACTGCCCGCGACATCGCGGACGCCGCCGAAGCAGCCGGCTACAAAGTCCCCCGCTCGGGCGTCCGCCTCGACAAGCCGATCAAATCGGTCGGTCTGGTCGATGTCTCGATCCGTCTGCACGCCGAAGTCACCGTCACCGTCCAGGCCAACGTGGCCCGCTCGGCCGATGAAGCAGAGCGTCAGGCAAAAGGCGAAGACATTGTCGCAGCCCTGCAGGCTGCCAACCAGGCCCTCGCTGACGAACAGGCCGGCGAACTCGCCGAAGCCGCTGCAGAGCGCGCGGCGGATGGCGGCGACGAAGAATAGTCGCTGGCAAACTTGTCAGAATTGATTGACGGCGGCATGGGAACTTCCCTTGCCGCCGTTTTTCGTTCCGGGAGCCGAGATGACTGAATTCAGGTTGCGCCCGGCCACGGCGGCAGATGCCGAAACGCTGTCCCACATCGGCGTCGCCACCTTTGTCGAAAGCTATACACGCGACATCGACGGCCCCGCGATGATGGCGCACTGCACCGGCCAGCACAGCCGGGCTGTCTACGAAGCCTACCTGTCCGGCGGCGACTCACGCGCCTGGCTGGCAGAATATGCCACCACCGGCGCACCCATCGGCTACGCCCTCACCTGCCCGCCGGACCTGCCCGTCGAAGCCCAACCCGGCGATGTCGAGCTGAAGCGCCTCTATGTCCTGTCGCGCTTCCACGCCGCCGGCGCCGGCC
>JBGSOU010000055.1:0-3581 GCA_041739025.1 Hyphomonas sp. | reverse complement strand
ATCCCGCCGCGCGCCGTGACGATCGCGCGCGCCGCATGCATGCCCTTGATATCGTCCGGGCTCGTCTCGACACGCACCAGGATCACGTCCTCGCCCTTGGCGGCGAGCAGGAAGGCCTCGTCGGAATCGAACACGACCTTGCCGACTGCCGCGCCGGGGCTCGCCGGAAGGCCCTTCACGATCACGTCGTAGCTCTTGCCGCCGGCTTTCTTGTTCTCGTCATCGCTCGGGATGCGCGGATGCAGCAGCTGGTCGAGCTGCGAGGGATCAAGCCGCAGCAGCGCGTCTTTCTCCGAGATCAACCCTTCGCGCACCATGTCGACCGCGATCTTCACGGCGGCGGCGGCGGTCCGTTTGCCGTTGCGGGTTTGCAGCATGTAGAGCCGGCCGGCTTCGACCGTGAACTCGATGTCCTGCATGTCCTTGTAATGGTGTTCCAGCTTCGCTGCGACATCGCGCAGCTGGCGGTACACTTCCGGCATCGAATCCTCCAGCGGCTTGTCGCCCGAGCCGAGCGTTGCGGCGCGCTCGCGCGAGATCGGCGCCGGGGTGCGGATGCCGGCCACCACGTCTTCGCCCTGCGCGTTGATCAGGTATTCGCCGTAGAAGATGGCCTGCCCGTTCGACGGGTCGCGCGTGAAGGCGACGCCGGTGGCGGAGGTTTCGCCGAGGTTTCCGAACACCATGGCCTGCACGTTGACGGCCGTGCCCCAGTCTTCCGGAATGTCGTTGAGCTTGCGGTAGATGATCGCGCGGTCGCTCATCCAGCTGTTGAACACAGCGGAGATGGCGCCCCAGAGCTGCTCGCGCGGATCTTCCGGGAACGGACGGCCGAGTTCCTTCTCCACAGCCGCCTTGTAGCGCACAATCACCGCTTTCCAGTTGTCGGCGGTGAGGTCGGTGTCGAGGTCGAGGCCTTCGCGCTCCTTATAATCGTCCAGGATATGCTCGAACTCGTCATGGCCGAGGCCCAGCACGACGTTCGAATACATCTGGATGAAGCGGCGGTAGCTGTCATAGGCGAACCGGTCGCCGGCGAGCTGGGCAAGGCCTTCGGCCACGGCTTCGTTGAGGCCGAGGTTCAGCACCGTGTCCATCATGCCCGGCATCGAGGCGCGCGCGCCCGAGCGCACGGACACGAGCAGCGGGTTCGTCGGATCGCCGAAACCCTTGCCGGACTGGCGCTCAAGGCTGGCGAGCGCGGCGTCGACTTCGGCTTCAAGGCCCACCGGATAGGCCCGGCCGGTCTGGTAATAGGCGACGCATACGGCGGTCGAAATCGTGAAGCCCGGAGGCACCGGCAGGCCGAGCTTCGCCATTTCGGCGAGGTTGGCGCCCTTGCCGCCCAGCAGGTTCTTCATGGAGGCATCGCCGTCCGCCGTGCCGCCCCCGAAGGCATAGACCCAGGTTTGCTCTGCGCCCTTGCGTGCTGCTTCAGCCATGCGAAATCGCCTTCCCTGTCATCTTTGTGAACGGATGGAATCTACCCGGCCCGTCCGTTTGCAAGTCCTATGCTGCATCGCACCTGCAATGAGAAGTGCGCGTTTCGTCTCCGGGGCGACTGACAACGTTGTTAATTCGCCTCTCGGGGTATGCATTGCCCCGAACGGGGGCCATTCCGTTCCGAAGCGGAACAACCTGCCTTTAACCCTCGATCTTCGAGAAATCGGCGACCTGATGCAGCGCATCGCGCACCGCCACCAGCAGGCCGAGCCGGTTCGCCCGGACCGCCGCGTCGGCATCGTTCACCATGACGCCCTCGAAGAAAGCGTCGACCGGCGCGCGCAAGGCCGACAGAACGGTCATCGCGCCGGCGAAGTCTTCCGACTTGAGGGGGGCTTCGAGCGCCTGCGTGGCCTTCTGCAACGCCGCCCAGAGCGCCTGCTCCACCGCCGGTCCCCTGGCGATCAACGCGGGATCAACGGAAAGGTTCTCCGGCAGCGCGCCCTTCTTCTCTTCCGCCTTCAGGATGTTTGCCGCGCGCTTGTAACCGGCGAGCAGCGTTGCGCCGTCCTCGGTCTCGAGGAACGCACCGAGCGCCTCGACGCGCTTCACGATCAGCACGAGGTCATCTTCGCCGAGCGCGAAGACGGCATCGATCAGGTCATGGCGTTTGCCCTGGTCGCGGAGCACTTGTTTGAGGCGGTCTGCGAAGAAACCTGCAAGTTCATTCACATCGGCAAATGAGTTTGCGACTTGGAAATTACCAAGTTGCGCGGCGGATCGGATTGGCAAACGAAGCCCGCTCTCCAAGACGATGCGGACCACACCCAGCGCCGCACGGCGGAGCGCGAACGGGTCCTTCGATCCCGTCGGCTTCTCGTCAATCGCCCAGAAGCCCACCAGCGTATCCAGCTTGTCCGCCAGCGCGACGGCCACCGCCACCGGCTCCGACGGCACGGCATCATTCGGCCCCTGCGGCTTGTAATGGTCGCGGATCGCATCGGCCACGCGCGGGTCTTCGCCTGCGCTGAGTGCATAATACCGCCCCATCACGCCTTGCAGTTCCGGGAACTCGCCGACCATCTCGGACACGAGGTCCGCCTTGGCCAGCCGCGCCGCGCGGTCCGCCAGATCAGCATCCGCGCCAACCTTCGGCGCCAGTTCGCGCGCCAGCGCCGCCACGCGCTCGACCTTGTCGCCGAGCGAGCCCAGCTCTTCCTTGAACGCGATGGTCTTCAACTTCTCGCCCATCACTTCCAGCGGCGTCGCCTTGTCCTTCTCCCAGAAGAAGCGCGCGTCCGACAGGCGCGCCGACAGCACCTTGGCATTGCCAGCGGCAATCGTCTGGCCGCCATCGGCCGCCGTGATGTTGGCCACCACGATGAAGACCGGCGCGAGCGTGCACGTCTTTGCGTCCGTCGCCGCGAAGTATTTCTGGTGCGTGCGCATCGACAGGGTGATCACTTCCGGCGGCAGGTCCAGGAAGTCCGGATCCATCTGCCCAAGGATCACCACCGGCCATTCGGCCAGCCCGACCACTTCTTCCAGCAGACCCTTGTCCTCGATCCACACGAGGCCCGCTCCGGCACAAACGCGCGCGATCCCCTCGAGAATTGCCTCGCGCCGCGCCTCGCGCGACAGCACGACATGGCCCTTACCTTCGAGCTGCTTCTTGTAGTCCGCCCAGCCTTTGACCGTATACGGACCACGCCCGTGGACGCGGTGGCCCTCGGTGACGTTGCCGCTCTTCACGCCGCCCACTTCAAACGGAATGACCTTGCCATCCAGCACACAGATGATGCGCTGCAGCGGGCGCACCCAGCGCAGGTCGCCGTCCGCTGTGCGCATCGATTTCGGCCAATGGAAGGTCTTGATGATCTCGGGCACTGCCTCGGCAATCACCTCGGCCGCGTCCCGGCCCGGCTTGTTCAGGTAAGCGACATACGAGTCGCCTTTTTTCGGGTCGGAAACGATCTCCGCCTCGCTGATGTCCTTCAGCCCGGCGCCGCGCAGAAAGCCGGCAATCGCCTGCTCCGGCGCGCCAACCTTCGGGCCCTTCTTCTCCTCGCGCACATCCGCCGAGCGGGCGTCCAGCCCCTCGATCACCGCCGTCAGCCGGCGCGGGCCGGACACGGCAA
>JBGSOU010000074.1:0-3932 GCA_041739025.1 Hyphomonas sp. | reverse complement strand
ACGGTCAGCGGCTTGCGGCCACCGGAATTGTCTTGATCGTTGCTGTCGCTCATTCGTCCTACATATCACATTCTGAGCCGGGCCGCCCATGCGCCCCGGCAAAATCCGTTACCGATCCGGTTCTGGGAACCAGTCAAGTTCAGGGGCCACTCTGAAGCCGGTCAGGCGCCGATAGGCGATTTCCCAGTTCTTTGCGATGGCGCCCCGGCGGACGAGGCCGTGTATCACACGGTCACGTCCGAAAGCCATGCCCAATTCCTGCGCGCTCAGCGCACCGGCCACTTTCACCGCGCTATATATGGCTTTCGCCAGAAAATACACCTTCTTGCGCCCATCCTCGGCGCCGTCCGACGCTTCGAGCAGAAAAGCCGGCTCGGCGCCGCGCAGCGCATCGCGCACCTGATCGTGCCCCTGGATCGCCTGCCCCGCCTTGCGGGCGAGGCCGAGCAATTCGATGCAGCGCTTGAGAAGCAGGCGCTCGGTCAGATCCGAGAGGTCGGCGGGCACCGTCACGCTGGACTTGAACCCGCGCGCGAACGCGCCCTTCGCCCCGGCGGTATCGACATGCCGCCGCTCTGCCGTGACCCAGACCCCGCGTCCGGGCAACCGGGCAGCCAGATCGGGCGTGACGACATTGTCCGGAGACAGAACAAATCTGAGCATCGCCTCCTTGGGGAGACGCTCACGCGTGACCGCGCACTGACGCTCCGGCGATGCCGAAGCATCGCCGTCGCTGTCCATTTCATTTTCGGGGATCAGACCCGGTTCACTGCTCGGGTACGGCTTCTTCATCGCCGCCCTCCATCTGCAGGTCTGCGAGATCGATGCCCAGCTCTTCGGCCAGGTCGTCCTCGTCATCATCATTGTTGCCCAGCTCGCCGAGTGCGAGGAGCGCACGCTCCTCTTCGGTCAGCTCGGGCGCTTCGTCATCGCCGGCCTGCTGCGCGAGCAGCTCGTCGAGCGCTTCCTGTTCGATCCAGCCCGCGATGACGCGCGCTTTCATGATGAACAGTTGCGCGTCGTCCTTGCGCATCTCGGTCTTCTTCAGGATGCCTTCGACCCAGACCGGTTTGCCGTCCGGGCCCGGTTCGCGGTAGCCGGTGATGTCGTCCGGCACGAGACCGGCGACGTCTTCGACGGTCTTCACACCCTGCTCGCCGAGCTTCACGGCGAAGGACGGGGTCATGCCTTCGAGTTCCATCACGGCGTCTTCAACACCGAGCTGGCGGCGCTTGGCGTCGTTCTCGGTGGCAACGCGGTCGAGGAATTCGCGGGCGCGTTCCTGCAGCTCTTCGGCCACATCCTTGTCGAAGCCCTCGATGGTGATGAAGTCTTCGGGCGCAACGAAGGCGATCTCTTCGACCGACTCGAAGCCTTCCGAGGCCAGCAGCTGGGCGAGCGTTTCGTCCGCGTCCAGAGCTTTCATGAAGAGGTCCGTGCGCTCCTGGAATTCCTTCTGGTAGCGCTCGGAGTCTGCCGACTCGGTGATCAGGTCGATCTGCCAGCCGGTGAGCTGCGAGGCGAGGCGCACGTTCTGGCCGCGCCGGCCGATGGCGAGCGGGAACTGGTCGTCGGCGACGACGACTTCGACGCGGCGCTCGTCTTCGTCGAGCACCACTTTCGAAACTTCGGCCGGCTGCAGCGCGTTCACGATGAACGTGGCGGCGTCATAGTTCCACGGGATGATGTCGATCTTCTCGCCCGACAGCTCGCCGACAACCGCCTGCACGCGCGCGCCGCGCATGCCAACGCAGGCACCGACGGGATCAATGGACGAGTCGTTCGAAATCACGCCGATCTTGGCGCGCGAACCCGGGTCGCGGGCGCAGGCCTTGATCTGGATGACACCTTCGTAGACTTCCGGCACTTCCTGGGCGAACAGCTTGCGCATGAAATCCGGCGCGGCGCGCGACAGGAATATCTGCGGGCCTTTCAGCTCGCGGCTGACCTTGTAGAGATAGGCGCGCACGCGGTCGTTCGGCTGGAAGTTCTCGCGCGGGATGCCGTCATTGCGGCGAATGATGCCTTCGGCGCGGCCGAGGTCGACAATGACGTGGCCATACTCGACGCGCTTGACGATGCCGTTGATGACTTCGCCGACACGGTCCTTGTACTCATTATACTGACGTTCACGCTCGGCATCGCGCACTTTCTGCGTGATCACCTGCTTGGCGGTCTGGGCAGCGACGCGGCCGAAGTCGAAGGGCGGAAGCTCTTCCTTCAGTTCGCTGCCGACGACGAGCGTGGGGTCGATCTTCTTGGCTTCGGCGAGGCGCAGCTGCTTGGCTTCGTCCTCGAAATTCTCTTCGGCGACAACCGTCTGCACGCGCCACAGCGTCTGTTCGCCGGTCGCGGGGTCGATCTTGGCACGGATATCGTGCTCCTGACCGTATTTTGCCTTGGCGGCTTTCTCGATGGCTTCCTGCATCGCTTCGATCACGATGCGCTGGTCGATCGATTTCTCTTCCGCGACCGCTTTCGCGATCTGCAGGATTTCAAGCCGGTTGGCGGACACGCCTACGGTGGTCATTGGAGATCTCCTGTCTCTTCGTCTGTATCGTCTTCGGACTCGTCGATTTCGAAATCGTCGAGCATGTCTTCGTCAGGCTGGGGCGGCAGGTTTCCGCTGGCGCGGGCCGCCTCGATCAGTTCGTCCGTCAGCACGAGGCTCGCCCGGCTCATTTCATGGACGGCGGCGACCAGTTCGGTCTCGTCGTCGAGTTCGATATGCGCCCCGTCCTCCCCTTCCGACACGATCGTGCCGGTGAAGCGACGGCGCCCGTCAATCGGGCGGGCGAGTTCGATCCGGACCGCGTGGCCGATCCAGCGGGCGAAATCGCCGGGGCGGGTCAGCGGCCGGTCGATGCCGGGCGTGGAGACCTCCAGGATGTAGGCTTCCGAAATCGGATCCGCCTCTTCCAGTACCGGCCCCATGGCGCGGCTGAGGCGGGCGCAATCCTCGACATCCGTCGGCGCGCCGCCCGCCTTCTCCGCCATCACCTGCAGGTGCGGCCGGCGCCCGCCTGACACCCGAAGGCGCACGACTTCCATGCCGAGACGGTCCGCAACGGGGCGGATGATGTCCAGCAGGCGGCGTTCCTGTTCGGTCAGTGCGATCATGCGAGGCGAGGCAAACCCAAATAAAGAAAAACGGCGGACCCGTTTCCGGACCCGCCGCCGATATATTTCGACTTGGCGGCTAGATAGTCCCGATTGGACGATCTGTCGAGGGGGTCACTGACCCAAACGAAAGCGGCGGCCCGGTTGCCCCGGCCGCCGCCTCCTGACCCTTGCGGGCCGGCAGGCTTAGAGGATTTTCAGGTCGACAGCCGAGGTTTTGCCGCGGCGTTCGTCCTTGTGCAGTTCGTACTGGATCGACTGGTTCTCTGCGAGGGTGCGCAGGCCCGAGCGCTCAACAGCAGAAATGTGAACGAAAACGTCCGCACCGCCCTCATCCGGCTTGATGAAGCCGAAACCCTTTTGGTCGTTGAACCACTTAACTTTTCCGGTTGCCATAATGGCCTTCCTTTACCGTTACCGGGCCGCAGCAGCCGCGGGATTGCGACAGGCTGGTGCCCATCGAAATCGGGGGAGGGAAAGTCATTGCCGTCGGTCTGACGGGGTCTTGATATTCAGACCGACCGGTTTCGATGCCGAATATAAGCACACAAAAGGCCCAAATCGTCAAGATTATCCACAGGCTCAGACGGCGCGAAAATCCAGCCAGACGGGCGCGCAATCGCCAAGTTTCTTGGTCTCGTAACGGGTGGTGACATGGTCTGCCGGCGCAAGCCGCCAGTCGCTGGCGGTCTGCGCGGTCCACTCGAACCGGCCGCCGCCGGTGAAGGCAAGCAGCGCTTCATCGGCGTAGCTGGCCACATCGGTGGCAAACCGCACGCCGGCGCCAGGCGCCAGCACGCGCGCCAACGCCT
>JBGSOU010000017.1:0-3567 GCA_041739025.1 Hyphomonas sp. | reverse complement strand
TCAGGTCCGTTTATCCCCTTATGCGGGCGCGCGCGTCCGAACCAAAGCTGATGGAGAAGTCCCATAGTACAGATCGTCGTCCGCGATAACAACGTCGAGCAAGCCCTGCGCGCGCTTAAGAAGAAGATGCAGCGCGAAGGCCTGTTCCGGGAAATGAAGGCGCGTCAGGCGTTCGAAAAACCCTCCGAGAAGAAAGCCCGCCAGCGCGCCGAAGCCGTGCGCCGGGCCCGCAAGCTCGCCCGCAAGCGCGCCCAGCGCGAAGGCATCGTGTAAGAGCAAATCACGCTTGTTGTCCCTGCATCCGCGCGTCAGAAAAGGTGCGTACTGCCGGGACACCCATGACGCCGAAACATCTGGTCACATTCGCCGCGATCGCCCTCCTGTTCGGAGCCGCGCCTCGCGGCGAAACTGTTTTGTGGCAGGTTACGCCGGTGATGGCGGAGGGCCAAGTCGAGCGCCTCAACCTCTCACTCAGCTTTCCGGGCGACACGGACGGCGAGACAAAGCTGCAACTCCCCGATGACTGGGGCGGCGAGCGAGAACTCTACCGCGCCCTCTGGGACATCCGCGCCGAGGGCGCCGCCATCGAACCCGGCGAGACACCCGGCAAGCTGATCCTGCGCCATACGCCCGGCGCGCCCATTACCCTTAACTGGAAACTCGGCGGCGGCCCGGACACGCCGCCCGCCAAATCCGGCGGCAATGACTATCGCCCCAGGTTCACGCGGGACCATTTCTTCGTCATCGGCTACACTGCCCTGCCCTGGCCGGAGACAATCTCGGCCGACACGCCCGCCCGGGTGCGGATCGAGCGGCCCGCTGGGCTGGCGCTGGTTTCCGATCTCGATCACCTCGCCGCCGGCGGCGCCGGCGATTTCGGCCAGCTGGCCCAGAGCGTGCTGATGGGCGGCGACTTGCGCATCATTGAAACCGGTGGGGCGCGCCTCGCCCTCACCGGCAGCTTTACCAGCCTCGACGATGCCTGGTGGCGGGATACGTTCACACGGATCGCAAACGCGCAGCGCAAATACTGGAAAGCGAAAGACGAATCCTTCCTCGTCACCGTCATCGCCGAACCGGGCGATCCCGAAGCTTTGTCGATGGGCGGCACCGGCCTCGGCGACGCGTTCTCGATCTTCGCCACGCAAAACATCGATGCCGGCACCTCCATATCGATCATCTCGCACGAGATGATGCACACTTGGATACCCGAACGCATCGGCCGGATGCCGGAAGAAAACGAGCCGGCAGCCTACTGGCTGTCGGAAGGCTTCACCGACTGGGCCAGCTTCCGCACCCTGGCGCGCGCCGGCCTCTGGACACCGCAGGATTTTGCGGCCGCCTTCAATGCCTCGCTCGAAGCCTATGACCTCTCCCCAAGCCGAGGCGCCACCGGCGAGGAGATCGCCGCCGGCTTCTGGACAAGTTCTGACATTGGCCGCCTGCCCTACCAGAAAGGCATGCTGATCGCCGCCTGGCTAGACCACCGGGTCCGGCAGGAAACCCAAGGCAGGGGCGATCTCGATGATGCGCTCCTGCGCATGCAGAGGAACGCGAAACGTGATCCGCAATTGCCGGTTGAAGAAAATCTCGTCCGTAGCCTGAAGAAAGTCGCCCGCTGGGATGCTGCCGCCGAGCTGGACGCGCTCGCGCTCGAGGGCGCACAGGTGACATTGCCAGCAGATCTGCTGGCGCCCTGCGGCACGATCACCTCCAGCGAGCGCCTGACCTGGGAGCGCGGCTTCGACTTTACCGCAACCTCGCGGGCGAACTGGGTCATCACCGGCGTCACGGAGACCAGCCGCGCTCATGAAGCGGGACTGCGCAACGGCATGGTCCTGAAATCCTGGTCGGAAGATTCGCGCGACCTCGACCCGTCAAAGCCAAAGACCGCCGAAGTGCTGGACGGCGAAACCCTGCGCAGCCTGACCTGGCTCCCGCAAGGCCGCGAGACCCGTACCGTCCGCCGCCTAGAACTGGCTCCCTCCGGCGAGAAGGCCTGCCAGAGACGCCTCGCTGGAAACTAGCCCGCCTTGGGCTTCATCCCTATCGCGCTCTTGATCATGCCCATCAGGTCGCCGATGCCCGCGCCATGCACGGCGCCGGCGCGGTAGACCTTAGTGGCGCCCCAGACGATCAACGCGGTGGTGATCGCCATCAGGCCCATCTGCGCCAGGATCTCCCAGAGCGGCGGGTCCTGCGGGATGCGCAGGATCAGCAGGAAGGGCGTGAACAACGGGAACCAGCTGGCATAATCGATCACCGGCGAGCCCGGATCCTGGAAGGCGATGAAGATCGCGAACATCGGCAGCATCAGCAGGATCATCATTGGCGAGAGCAGCGTCTGCGCCTCCTGGATCGTGTCGCACAGCGAGCCCAGCGCCATGAAGATCGCGCCGTAGAGCACATAGCCGAGCATGAAGCTGACCAGCGCCGGAATGATCAAGGCAGGGTCGGTCGCCGCAGCGATGAAGGGCTCGACGAGGTCCATCAAGGCCGGCGACTGGCTGGCCGCGAAGGCTGAGCCGACCCCTGCAAACATGGACCAGGACAGCATCATCGTCGAGGTGACCGCGAACACGGCGAGCAGCTTGCCCGCCAGAAGTTCCGGCAGCTTCACCGAGGTCAGCAACGTGTCGAAGATCTTGTTGGAACGTTCCTCGATGGTGCCCATCAGAAGGTACTGGATGATCGAGAACACCATCAGCCAGAGGAAATAGGCGAGCGCGCCGGCAACGATGGCGGGGGCCTTGTCGGCGATGGTGACTTCCGATCCGCCGGCTTCCGGCTCGGCCTCGCTGCGCAGGCGGAACGCGGTGACCGGCAAGGCGGCATCATCGACCTTCTTGAGGAAATCCGCGCTGAGACCGGCGGCGAGCAGCGCGTCGCGGCGGCCGAGGTCGCGCATCGCCGTTTCGGCAGCATAGTGCAGCGTCGTGACGTTGACGTCCGTGCTCCAGTATTGGAGCGCGCCGCCATCTTCGGTCAGCAGGAACGCCGCAAACAGCGGCTTGTCGCCGTCCGGCCCGGAGATCGTCTTCTCTCCCAGCAGGTAAGGCCGCAAGTCTTCGATCGAGCGGGCGGGCGGCGTGACCTGAATGAACTTGCGCGGGGTCGCTGCCGCCACCTGCGCGCCGGATACGTCCACTTGCATGTCCGCCGCGATCGCAGCTGTCTCTTCAGCGGCCCGGGCTTCGCTGCGCGCAAATTCCGCCTCGATGGCCTCCGCGATCACACCCGAGGGCTCAACCACCGCATAATAGCGCACAGGAGACGATGAGGCGGCGAAGTAGCCGAAGCTGGCCCCGATGATCAGGAAGATCGGCACCGCCGCCAGGCTCAGCCAGAAGCCCCAGGCCTTGACGTAGCCGAGGAAGTCGCGCCGGAAGATCAGATAGATGTTGCGCATCACGCGGCCTCCGCTTCGGTTGCCGCGGCCGGCACATCGAGTGCGGCGGCTTCGGCTTCGCCGACCAGCGAGACGAACACGTCGCGCAGCCGGGCCTCTTCAGGCTGGAACCCGAGAATGGGCGTACCCGCCTCGAGCGCGTCCCGCAGCGCATCCTG
>JBGSOU010000557.1:0-5134 GCA_041739025.1 Hyphomonas sp. | reverse complement strand
TTCGGCAAGGCGCGACTCGAGGGTCCAGTCCGCCGCCTCCCACGCGTCCGCCTCGCCCGCTTCGGCGCGGCGCAGGTTTGCGAACGCTGCGCGGATGTCGAACAGATCGGCAATCGTCTCGCCGCTTTCCCCGCCAAAACTCTGGCGCAGCACACCGAGCCTGCCACTCACGGAAATTTTACCTGCCGATGGCGACAGGCGCCCGCTGATGAGGTTCAGCAGCGTGGATTTGCCGACGCCGTTTTGGCCGACAAGTCCGATGCGTTCCTGATTGAAACTGAAATTCAGGTCTGAAAACAGAACCCGGCCATCAGGCAGGGCAAAGCTGAGCGAAGACAGGGTGATTGAAGCGGTCATGGACAGGGTTCATCCGGCAAATTGATCCGAGGGCGGTCATTTTGCGGGCGAGGTCCATGGCGCAGCGCTCCTGTTTCAGGCTTGCCGCAGAAAGTTAAGTCGCGCGGCCGCCGGTTTCAATGCCCGGCAGAGGGGAAAAACCGGGGGGCCTTCGCCTGCCCTGACGATAAGGCTTGCAGGGTGCGGCGGGCAGGTTACCGTGTCGGCAACACCAAAGCGCGCCACAAGAAGCGGGCTTTCTCCAGGGAGGCGATACAATGACGGCCACTGCAGCTGCGGCTGACAGCGCGAACGGACACATCACCGGCTACGGCACCAAGGCGTACCGGTCCTATGTCCTGCTTGCCCTGACCCTCATCTATACCCTCAACTTCATCGACCGAACGGTGATCACGGTGGTCGCCCAGCCGATCATCAACACCTTCTCGCTGACCGACACCCAATGGGGGCTGCTGACCGGCCCGCCCTTCGCGCTCTTCTACGCGCTGATGGGCATCCCCATCGCGATGTGGGCCGACCGCGGCAACCGCGTCATGATTATCTCGCTCTGCGTGATCATCTGGTCCTTGATGACCGTGTTCTGCGGCCTGGCGGCGAGCTTCGTCTGGCTGCTGCTGTTCCGGGTCGGTGTCGCGATCGGCGAGGCGGGCTGCACACCGCCTGCCAACTCCATCATCACGGACTACTACCCGCCCAAGAGCCGCGCCAACGCCATCGGCATCTACTCGATGGGCGTGACCCTTGGCGGCGTGCTGGCCCAGCTCTTCGGCGGCCAGCTCGCCAGCCTGAAGGGCGAAACGTTTGGCGGCTGGATGAACGCCATCGGTCTCGGCGGGCTGATGTCGGGCATCAACTGGGCCGAAGTCGAAGGCTGGCGCCTCGTGTTCGTGATCGTTGGCGCGCCGGGCCTGTTCATCGCGCTGATCCTCTGGCTCACCATCAAGGAACCGCCGCGCGGCTATTCAGACCCCAAGTCAACCGTCGTCGCCAAGGCCGGCTTCTTCGAGGCCTTCAAGGAATTCGGCGCCAAGCCGACCTTCTGGACGCTGTCGCTCGGCGCTGCCTTCGTGGCCTTCGTCGGCTACGGCCTGATCAGCTTCCAGGCCCCTTTCCTTCAGCGCGTGCACGGGGTGAACGTCCGCGATGCAGCGATGCTGTATGGCGCGCCGCTGGCCGCCGTTGCCGCGTTCGGCACCTTCGCGGGCGGTTTCCTGTCCGAGAAGCTGTCGCCGCGCCATCCCACGGTTGCCGCCTGGCTGCCGGGTGTCGGCCTGCTGATCGCGGTGCCCGCCTATGTCGGCGCCTTCCTCGCGCCCACCCTGTCGATGGCGTTCGGCCTCTGGATCGTCGCCGCGATTGCGCACTACGCTTACCTCGGCGCGCAGTACACCGTATCGACCTCCATCGTCAGCCCCCGCTCGCGGGCGACCACGGTCTCGGTGATGCTGCTGATCATCAGCCTGATCGGCAACGGCATCGGCCCGATGTTCACCGGCGCGATGAGCAGCGCGTTCATGGGCGGCATCGTCAAGAAGGCCGGACTGCAGGAGGCCTTTGCCACGTTCAACCCCAGCCTTTGCGCCGCCAAGGTGGACGAGCTCGGCGTGAACGGCCCGGCGCTCTGCTCGGCCTATGCCGAAGGGCTGCGCCAGTCGATGGTGGCGACGGTCCTCTTCTTCGTGGTCGCGGCCGCCTTCTATTTCCTCGCGGCCCGGACGTACCAGAAAGACCGCTGGAGCCCCGCCGTTTAACCTGCCCTGCCTGACTGTCGTGGAGACCCGAATGACCGACGCCGCCACCCCTAGCCAGACACCTGCCGAAGCCCTGCCGGGATACCAGACCGGTTTCGGGACACCGCTTTACCGCGGCTATGTGCTCTCTTCGTTGCTTGTTGTTTACATCTTCAATTTCATCGACCGGTCGATCTTCGCGATCCTGACGGAACCGATGAAAGTGTCGCTGCAGCTTGAAGACTGGCACATGGGCCTGCTGGGCGGGCTCGCCTTCGCGATCTTCTACACGACCCTCGGCATTCCGATTGCGCGCATCGCCGAGCGCAAGAGCCGGATGCTCATCATCGTCATCTCGCTGTCGCTGTGGAGCCTGATGACCGTGCTGTGCGGCTTCGCGACCAGCTTCATCACCATGTTCATCTTCCGCCTTCTGGTCGGGGTTGGGGAAGCGGGTTGCACGCCGCCGGCGCAGTCGGTGATTGCGGACTACTTCAAACCCACCAGCCGGGCGACTGCGGCTTCAATCTATGCGCTCGGCGTGCCGCTCGGCGGCATGCTGGCGGGCCTCTCGGCAGGTCCGATCAACGACTACATCACCGGGCACAATGTCAATGCGCTGCTCGGCGCATGGGGCTGGACCTGGGCGCAGAACCTGATCGAGTGGGAAAACGTCGAGGGCTGGCGCATCGCCTTTGTGGCGGTCGGATTGCCCGGCGTGATTTTCGCGGTGATCCTCGGCCTGACTGTAAAGGAGCCACCGCGCGGCTACAGCGATCCGCCGGGCGCTGACCGGAAAGGTCCGCCGGAAGCCTTCCTCTCCGCCCTTGGCGGCCTGCTGCGCAAGCCGACCTACGTGCACGTGGTGACCGGCGCGGCGATCGCCTCCTTTGCCGGCTATGGCATCGCGGCCTTCTCCACCTCCTTCCTGCTGCGCACCCACCATCTGACGCTGACCGAAGCGGCACTGATCTTTTCGCTGGTGCTGGGGCTGATGGCGGCGCTCGGGGTCTTCCTGTCGGGCTTCCTCGCGGACAAGATGTCGAAGCGCTACCCGACCGCCCTGTCCTGGATGCCGGCGCTCGGCATGGGCCTGTCGGTGCCGCTCTACTGGCTCGGCTACATGGCGCCGACCGTGCCGCTGATGATCCCGCCGCTGATGCTGGCGGCAACGCTCCACTATTTCTACCTCGGCCCGATGTATGCCGTCTCGGCGGGTGTCGTGGACAGCCGCACGCGGGCGACCGCCGTCGCGATCACGCTGTTTGCGGTGAACCTGATCGGCATCGGCCTTGGCCCGACGCTGGCGGGCGTGCTGTCGACCTTCCTGAAGTCGTTGCTGCTCAGCGGCGCCGATCTCGGCCTGACGCTCGACATCTGCAAGGCCGCCGCCGGGCTCAGCGGGGAACAGGTCGCCGCCTGTACCTCCGCCAATGCCAAGGGCCTGCAATGGACCATCGTGATCTTCGCGACGCTGTATGGCTGGGCTGCACTGCACTACCTGCTCGCGGGCAAGACGCTGACGCGTGACATGCTGTCGAAAACTGCGTAAGCCCGCCGCCGATGGCGGTTTACACGGAAGTTTCCGATGAGGCATTGGCGGAGTTTCTTTCCGCCTACGACCTCGGTGCAGCCCTGTCCTTCAAGGGCATTGCCGAAGGCGTGGAGAATTCGAACTATTATCTTGAGACCGAGCGCGGCCGGTTCTTCCTGACCCTGTTCGAGAAGCGGGTGAACGCGGCCGAACTGCCTTACTTCATCGGCCTGAAGCAGCACCTCGCCGCGAAGGGCTTTCCCTGTCCCGAGCCGGTGATGGGGCGCGACGGTTCGGCCCTGCGGACACTCGAGGGCCGCCCGGCGGTCATTGTCACCTTCCTCGAAGGCCTGTCACCGAAGCGCCCGAACGTGCGCCAGTGCCGGGGGCTCGGCGAGGGCCTCGCGCGGATGCATCTCGCGCTTGAGGACTTCGCGATGACCCGCGCAAATTCGCTGGGACCGGACTCCTGGCCGCCGCTCTGGGCCGGGCGCACCGATGCGGCCAACGCGCTGCAGCCCGGCCTTGCCGATACGGTCGAGGCCGCCTTTGTCCAGATCCTCCAGGCGAAGCATGGCTTCGAGGACCTGCCACGTGGCACGATCCATGCGGACTTGTTCCCGGACAATGCCTTCTTCCTCGGCGATGCGTTCTGCGGCGCCTTCGACTTCTACTTCGCCTGCACCGACGCGCTCGCCTATGACCTTGCCGTTTGCCTCAATTCCTGGGCCTTCGACGAAGGCAATGCGACGGATGCCTCGCGGCTCGAATACAATTTTTCCAAGGGCGCGGCGCTGATCGCCGGCTATCAGTCCGTGCGCCCGCTCACCCCGTCAGAGCGCGACGCCCTGCCCGCGCTCTGTCTCGGCTCGGCGATGCGCTTCTTCCTGACGCGGCTCGCCGACTGGTCATCGACTCCGGCCGGTGCCTTGGTCCGGCCCAAGAACCCTCTTGAATATGCCGCACGCCTCGCGTTCCATCTGCACATGAAGGGTGCGGAAGGATACGGGGCATGACCGGCGAGGCGGAAAGCCAGAGCGCGCTTCCCGCCTATGCGACAACGCCCCGTCCGAAACGGGTGAAGCGGATCCGGCTGGCCTTGCTGGTCTCCTCGCTTGCGGCCTGCGTGAGCGTGACGTTGATGGGCTATGTGTTCCTTGGGCTGATGGAACTGGCCTTCGGCATCCTGGGCTTTGGCGGGCTGGCCGTGGGCCAGGACGGGTTTCTCAGCGGCGTGCAGATGGCGCTGCAATTGTCGGCGCTCAACTTCTTCCTGTTCTTCATCACCGTACCGGCGGCGGCGCTGGCGCTGGGCCTGTCGATCGGACGGTTTCCGCACAAGGGAATTACCGCGATGAAGCCGTACTTGCGCTGGGGCGGGATCTGGGGCGCGATCCTCGTCGGCGGCACAACCTTCGTGTTCGGCTGGTTCGGCGGCGCCGGAGCCGCCACGGGCGCGCTGCTGGCCGGCGGCCTCGACCGTATCGGCAAGGCCGGGCTGCAGCGCGTTGGC
>JBGSOU010000515.1:0-4522 GCA_041739025.1 Hyphomonas sp. | reverse complement strand
CCGCGTCCGCCTTCGGCCCAGTGCGTGCACAGCGCCACCGGCACGCCGGCTTTCGCGCAATAGGCTTCGATCGCGGCGATCTCGCCGGACGTGTCGGTGGTGAAGCGGTTGACCGCAACGACAACCGGCAGGCCGAACTGGCGCAGGTTCTCGATGTGGCGGCCGAGGTTGGCGAGGCCTGCGTCAAGCGCGCTGTAGCTGACGGTGGCCAGCTCGTCCTTCGCAAGGCCGCCATGCATCTTCAGCGCACGGACAGTGGCGACCAGAACGGCGGCGTCCGGCACAAGGTTTGCCTGCCGGCACTTGATGTTGAGGAACTTCTCGGCGCCGAGATCTGCCCCGAAGCCCGCTTCGGTCACCACATAGTCCGCCATGCACAGCGCGGCCTGCGTGGCGATGACCGAGTTGCAGCCATGGGCGATGTTTGCGAAGGGCCCGCCATGGATCAGCGCCGGATTGTTCTCCAGCGTCTGTACGAGGTTTGGCTGGATTGCATCTTTCAGCAGCACCATCATGGCGCCCACGGCCTTGATGTCGGCGGCGGTGACGGGGTCGCGCTCGCGCGTGTAGCCCACGATGATCCGTGCCAGGCGCGCCTCGAGATCGGCGGCGTCGCGGGCGAGGCACAGGATGGCCATCACTTCCGAGGCGACCGTGATGTCGAAGCCGGTCTCTGACGGCGTGCCGTTGCCGGGTCCGCCCAGTCCGGACACGACATTGCGCAGGCTGCGGTCATTCATGTCCATCACGCGGCGCCAGGTGATGCGCGCCGGGTCGATGCGCGGCGTGTGGCCCCAGTGGATGTGATTGTCGATCATCGCGGCGAGCAGGTTGTGGGCCGAGGTGATCGCGTGAAAATCGCCGGTGAAATGCAGGTTGATGTCGTCCATCGGCACGACTTGCGACAGCCCGCCGCCTGTGGCGCCGCCCTTCATGCCGAAACAGGGTCCCAGGGAAGGCTCCCGCAGGCAGAGCATGGTCTTGGCGCCGATCCGGGCGAGGGCATCGGCGAGACCGATCGAGGTCGTCGTCTTGCCTTCGCCGGCCGCGGTCGGGTTGATGGCGGTGACGAGGATCAGCTTGCCGAGGGTTTGCGGCCGCAGGTCCTTGATGAACCGGGCCGAGAGCTTGGCCTTGTCATGACCATAAGGCACCACATCGGCCGCCGGCACGCCGGCCCGCTCCGCCACGTCCAGAATCGGTCGCTTCTTCGCCGCCCGTGCAATCTCGATATCACTCGCCATGACCGGCCCTTTACTCCTTCGGCGCGCCCTTTGGGTGTGGACACGCCGCACAAAACCCGCAAATCAGGCCGGAACCTATAAGGATTCCGCGTCATGCCCAGCCTTCTCCGCCCGTCCGGGCGCGCTTTCGACGAATTGCGCCCCATTTCCCTCGAGACCGGGGTCACCCGTTACGCGGAAGGCTCCTGCCTTGCGAAGTTCGGCCACACCCATGTTCTGTGCACCGCCAGCTGGGAAAAGGGGGTTCCGGGCTGGATGAAAGGCAAGGGGCAGGGCTGGGTCACGGGTGAGTATGGCATGCTGCCGCGCGCCACCCATACCCGGGGCCGGCGCGAAGCGGCGCAAGGCAAGCAATCAGGCCGTACGCAGGAAATCCAGCGCCTGATCGGGCGTTCCATGCGTTCCGTCATTGACCTGACGGCGCTCGGCGAGAACACGATCACCATCGACTGCGACGTGGTGCAGGCCGATGGCGGCACGCGCACGGCCTCGATCACCGGCGGATTCGTCGCGTTGGCGCTCGCCTGCAAGTACCTGCAGCGCGAGGGGGTGATCAAGGCGGATCCGGTTCAGAAACAGGCGGCGGCCATTTCGGTCGGCCTGTTCCAGAACCATCCCGTGCTGGATGTCGACTATCCGGAAGATTCCAGCGGCGAAGCCGACATGAATGTCGTGATGAGTTCGGATGGCGGCTTCATCGAAGTTCAGGGCACGGGCGAGTCCCGCCCGATGACGCGCCCGGAGCTCGAAGCGATGATCGTGCTGGCCGAAAAGGGCTGCAACACCTTGTTCGAGGCCCAGCGCGCCGTGCTAGCCGGCTGATCTCAGCCGAGGCTGCGCCGGGTCCCATTCCACGATCTCGCCGGCTTCGGCGGGGTCGAACCCGGCCACATGCTTCAGCAGTTCTTCGCGTTCGCCGCCCGTGAGGGTCGACGTGTTGCGAATGCCGAGGTCGAGCAGCCGGTACAGCACGATCCGTTCGGGCTGTGCGGACATGTGGCTGGTGAAGAAAGCGCCAAGCACGTCTTCAACGGCCAGGTCGCCGCAGGCCGGGCTGCCAAGCGAGGCAGATGCATAAAGCCTCAGGCGAGGCAGTTCGTTTGAGATGATGTCGATCCAGTTCATGCGGAGCGTGTAATCGCGCCGGCGCTTTCGCTTGCCACGGGAATCCATGACACCGCTGAACAAATTTGATCACGGCACTCTGTCGATCAGTCAACAAGGCCGAGGGCGAGTCCTCTCAGGCCGGCCGTCATGCGGTCATTGACCCCCAGCTTGTCGAAACAGCGGCGGACGTAGGTATCCACGGTATTGGCCGAAATGCTGAGCTCGGCCGCGATCATCTGATTGGATTGTCCGCGTACGAGCTTCCCGAGGATCTGACGCTCGCGTTCGGACAAGGTCACCGATTCCGGCAAGGCCTGCAGGATCAGGTCGCAGAAGCGCAGATGGGCAAACTGGCACGTGGCATGGATTTCGGTGATCAGGGGCTCGTTCCAGTGCGGCGCGGTTTCGCCGAAGCCCGCGCCGTAATAGCCATTTCGCCCGTTCGGTCCGAAGACCGGGATCGACAGGCCCTCGCCGAGGCCGGCCTGCCGGGCCCGTTCAAGATAGGCGCGCTCAGGGGCATCCAGCCGGATCAGGGACTCGATCTGCGACCACCAGAAGGGAACGGTGCGCTGCGCCGCCAGCCGCCGCAAGGGATCGACCTGCATGAAGCCTTCTTTGCGATAGCGCGCGGCCCATTCCGGCGGAAAGCCGAAGGAGTACACGGTGATGTCCGGACCAAAATCGGCAGCGCCGATCGGCGGGAAGTGAAAATAGCTCAGCATAAGGATGCCGACGCGGTCGCAATAGGATTCCATCGCGAACTGGATCTGCCGCAAGGTGTTGGCCGCGTTGAGTTCACGCCGGAAGCGTTCAAGCCGCGAGTCCGAGTCCTTTTGTGCCATTTCCCCCCACCTGCCGGAATGACGTATCCGGATGAGGGGAAAGATGCCAAGGTTTCTGCGGGAGTGGAAGTTAAATCTACTCCGCCGCCACGCGCCGCGTGCCTTCTTCATCTTCGGTGTCGAAGACGAGGATGTCGCCCGGCTGGCATTTCAGTTCCCGGCACAAGGCTTCGAGGGTCGAGAAGCGGATGGCCTTGGCTTTTCCGGTCTTCAGGATGGAGAGGTTGGCAAGCGTCACGCCAACACGTTCAGACAGTTCCGTCAGCGACATGCGCCGCTCCAGCAGAACTCGGTCGAGGGTCACACGAATGGTCATAAGCCTATGGCGCTCCTCAGATCGTCATTTTTTCTTCGTCGCGCAGGCGGGTGCCTTCGCGGAAAACTTGGGAAAGCACGAACAGCGCCGCAACCGAGATCCACAGTATGAACTGAGTCGACAGGCGTGGGGGTTCATCGCCGACAAGGGACGGCACGAGGCGCACCGCCATGACGGTCAGGATCCGGATCAGTTCCATGATGGCGATCACGATGCCGATGCTCGACAGGCGGCTGGCATTCTCCGGCACGAAGGGATCGCCGTCCGCCAGCGTCAGCAGGATCCGGCGCAGCTGCAGGCAGATGAAGATCACGCCCGGCACGATCACCGCCAGGCCTGCGAGGCCGATCACCAGCTGGCCCGGCATGACGCCGTCGGCCAGGGCCTTGATGCCGGAAATCTCGGTGCTGCCGCCGGACAGGCTTGCAGCGAGGCCGATGCCGAGGACAGGAATGCCGATCACGCCCATCGCGCCCACGATCCACATGGCAACGGTGACCAGCACCGTCATGATCTCTGCCATGGAATTCCGTCCGGTGCTCGGCATGCGTGGTCTTTTCACCCTCTATCCTTGATGGTTTATGAAGCGGGACCCAGTGCGCACTTTGTCCCGATATTACCGAATAACGATATATGAGTTCGCGCACAACGCAAGAATGGAGCCAAAATGGCAGTTTATCCCGCCGAATCGTCGCAGAGGCTCACCCCGGGACGCCTTCTGGCGGCCACGCATAACGCCGGCAAGGTCGATGAGCTGAAGGCGCTGTTCGAACCGCACGGCTTTCAGGTCGTCTCGGCGCTGGAACTGGGGCTCGCCGAGCCGGAAGAAACGGAGGCAACCTTTGCGGGGAACGCGCTGTTGAAAGCGCGCGCCGCGATGAAAGCCACCGGACTGCCGGCCCTGTCTGACGATTCCGGTCTCGCGGTCACCGCGCTGGACGGGGCGCCGGGCATCTATTCGGCGCGCTGGGCCGGCGAGCCGCGCGACTTCTACCGCGCGATGGAACGGG
>JBGSOU010000507.1:0-2813 GCA_041739025.1 Hyphomonas sp. | reverse complement strand
GCGTGCCGGAGCGGGTAAAGGCGGGCGTGCTCGCCTGGCTGGAGGCGCTCGATCCGAACCGGGAAGCGGTGCGCCGCGCGGCCAGCCGGGGCTTTCTGCCCTGGGGCGCCGGACCGGCCTTGCAGCGGACCTGGAAGGTGGCGGACATGATCTGGACCGCCGCCGGCGACCAGTCTGAAGATTACAACCGTTATTCGAAGCGCGGCCTGCTCGCCGCCGTGCTGCCGGCCATCATTCTCTACTGGGCGGACCATCCCGCGCCCGAGGATCTCGACGCTTTCATCACGCGCCGCCTTGCCGATGTTTCGGGCATCGGCCAACGCGCCGGCCGCTTTGTGAAGCCCGTGCTCGAACGCTTCGGCAGACGCTGACCGGTTGCGTGTATCTTCTTCGAAGAAGGGAGGAGGTGTCGGACAGAAGCTGGTCAAGCGCCCCAGGGGGCTGGGGGGGCTGATGGGTCTGGAGCACCTGCTAAATGCCTCCGCCCGACAACTCAAAGATGGCGGCGGGCTGCGGCGGCGGCAAGTCCGAAAAGCGGCAATTCAGGGAAATGCGGATTAATTCGCAGTTAGCTAACGCGGGGGCTGGACCTTCCCGCAAAGCTGTGCGGAACTGTCAGCAATGTCAGAGTTTCCGTCTCGCAAACCTGCGCCCGACCCGGTGGTCGCTTTCCAGAAAAGCGAACTGCAGCCCATTCTCGATGTCTATGGCCGTTTGGTGATCGCGGGAGAAGCGCGCGATTACTCGATCGGCTTCGGGCGCGACGTGGCCACGTTCGCGATCTTCCGGCGCCACGCCGAAAGCCCCACCTGGCGGATCGAGAAGGAACCCGCACTCGCCAACCGGCAGGGTCAGTATGCCGTCTACGGACTGGGCGGCCAGGTGCTGCGGCGCGGGCGCGAACTGAAGCAGGTTTTGCGTGTGTTCGAGAGCCGCAAGTTCACGATCGTCCGTTAACGGACTCAGCGCCTGAATTAACCCCTTGTTTACCAAAAACTTCTTGCGAACCAAACTGGAACAGAGTAGGAACAGGACATCAGAACGGAGCAGGAACATGAGCAACGCAGTGAGCTTTCGCGGACAATCCGGCAAGGCATGGTCTTTCCAGCGGGCAGCCGCAGATGCGCCTTGGGCGCGGGCCCCGGGCGTTGCCATTTTCGCTGTGCCGGAGGCCTGCGGCTGGCGCATCTTCCGGGTGATGGAACTTTCCGGCAAGCCGCATGACATCCAGCCGATCTGGGCCTTCGCCGAGGCGGAACGTTATGGCGCCAGCGCCGTGTTCATCTCGCTCGAATTTGAAGGCGACACGCGCAAGCACATGGTGGCCGACCTTGAGGCCGGCTTCCAGCCGATCCACCGCTCGGACAATGTCGTGCGTCTTGCCGCCTGAGCCGATCTAGCGTCCGGCTTCGGTATACCAGCGGGTCACGTCAGCTTCGACCATGTCGAGCGGTCGTGGCCCGCCTCCGAGGATCGCGGCATGGAAGGCCTTCGGGTCGAACCGGGGTCCGAGCACGCGTTGGGCCCGCTCGCGCAGGTCGAGCAGTCGCTGCCGCCCGATCCAGTACGCCGCCGCCTGGCCGGGCCAGACGCTGTAGCGGTCGACCTCGTCGCGCGCGGCCTCTGCGCTCAGGCCCGTCACTGAAAGAATGTACTCGGTGGCCCGCGTGCGCGTCCATCTCTGCTGGTGAATGCCGGTGTCGGCCACCAGCCGTGCGGCGCGCAGCAACATCGATTGAAGGTACCCGATCCGGCCAAGCGGGTCATCCGTATAAAGACCACCTTCGTCGGCGAGCGTTTCGGTGTAGGACGCCCAGCCCTCGCCGTAACCGACATTCCAGATCAGTTGCCGGGCGAGCGGCAGCCCGCCCTGCTCGGATGCCAGGGCGCTTTCAAGATGATGGCCGGGCAAGGTTTCGTGGAAGGCCAGCGTCGGAAGGCTGTAATCAGGCCAGTCGCTCATCCGCGTCAGGTTGATCTCGAACCGGGCCGGATTGCGGCCATCGGCGGTGCGCGGGGTATAGATGGCAGAAGGCGCCGAGGCGGCGAATGCCAGCGGCACCATGCTGACCGTCACCTCCGTGGCTGGCACCGTCCCGATCTGGTCTTCGGCGAGGCGCCGCGCGCGCGTGGTCAGTCCCGTAAGCCGTTCGATCAGTGCCGCACGGCCGAGATCCGTGTCTTCGTAGAGCTGGCCCGGCTGCTGGGCCAGGAAGGCGAGCCGCTCGCTGACCGTCCCGTCAGCCAGGCCGGCTTCCTTCAGCGCTGCGTCGAGGCTGGCCGTCAGGCGCGTGACATCTGCCAATCCACGCGCGTGCAGCTCGGCTGGCGTCTCGGCGGTGCCGGTATAGGCGGCGAGGACGGCGCGGTAATAGGCGTCTCCGTTCTTGATCTGCCAGATGCCGGGTTCGGCGGGCGCCGATGCGGCAAGTGCGCTGGCGGTGGCGGCGAAGCGTTCATGGGCGGGAATGAGGGAGTCGGTGAAGATCTTCCGGATCTGCCGGGAATAGGTTTCCCGGGCGCCGGGCGTGAGGCCCGAGACGCCGTTCAGCTGATTGTCGAACGTCTGTACAAGGAAGGATGTTTCCGGCGTGTCGAGTGCGCCAGCGGAAACAACCGCTTGCAGCCGCGCGAGGATCGGGGCGGGCGGAATCACGCCGGCCCGCGCATCGGCGTCCAGGCGCCGGCGTTCATCGTCCATCGCGCCGGGCAGCTGCGCCATGCGGGCAAGGAAGGCCTCCACGTCGCCCGGTGTCTCCATTGGCTGGAACCGCACCAGCATTTCCGGGACATCGAGATAGGCGCCGCGCATG
>JBGSOU010000503.1:0-2855 GCA_041739025.1 Hyphomonas sp. | reverse complement strand
CTTCGCCGAGGGCGGCGCAGCGGCTTTCGACCGGATCCTTGAGGCCCGCGCGCGGTTGGACGATGCCGTATTCACGCAGGCCGTCGCCGACGCCATCGGTTCAGTCCGCGATCCCGAACTGGCGGCGCGCGCCGGACAGCTGATGTTCGATGGCGCCTTCGGGCCCGCCGCCAGCCAGTCGATCGCGTCCAGCCTGATGGGCAATGCCGCGCACCGGGAGGCGACATGGACCCGCCTCAAGGCAGACTTTCCCGCCTTCCTGAGTGTCATTGCCTCCCAGTCGCGCCGCGCCACGCCGCGTCTCGCCCGCGCCTTCTGCGATGCCGGACGGATTGCCGAACTGGACGCCTTGTTCAAGGCGCAGGGCCCGGACGCTGCCGGTCACGAACAGGCGCTCGCCGAAACGACGGAATACCTGACGCTCTGCGCCCTTCAGGCCGAAGCCGCCCGCGCCGCCTTTACCCGATAGGGCGGCGCCGGCAACCGGGCGCGCCGCCCTAGGCGTTCTTGATGTTCATCCCGCCATCAACCGGGATATGCACCCCGTTGAGGAAACTCGCGGCGGGCAAGACCAGCGACAGCGTCATGTTCGCGACCTCTTCGGGAATGCCATACCGGCGCAGGGGCACCCGCCGCTTGGCGTAGATTTCCTTGTGCTCGTCGGAAATGCCGGCGGTGATGCCGGTGATGATCGGACCGGGGCAGATGCAGTTCACCGTGATGCCCTCGCGGCCGAGATCCACCGCGAGGCCTCGTGTTAGTCCGATCACGCCATGCTTGGCGGCGACATAGGGCGAGTTGCCCGGCGTCGCGCCGAGGCCTTCGGTCGAGGCGATGTTGACGATCCGGCCCCAGCCGTTCTTGCGCATGTAGGGCAACGCGGCGCGGATGGCGCGCTGGTGCGAGGTCAGCATCACGTTGAGGCTGGGGCCCCAGCTGTCCTCGTACGATTCTTCGCCGACTTGGCCGGGTATGGCAAAGCCCGCATTGTTGACCAGAATGTCCATGCCGCCGAAATGCGCCGCGGCTTCATCCACCACGCGCTTGATCGCCGCGCCGTCGCCGACATCCAGCGCCCAGCCCTTCACATGGTCGATGCCGGCGGCCTTGATTTCCGCGACCACGATGTCGACGTTCTCCTGCTTGAGATCGGTCACCGCCACGTTCGCGCCTTCGCGGGCGAACAGGTGGGCGGTGGCCCGGCCCATGCCGCTGGCGGCGCCGGTGATCAGCGCCGTCTTGCCTTTGATGGAGCGCGACAATTCCTGGTAAGGGGGCTGCTGGCTCATGCGTGTTTCCTCCGTTTTTTGATAGTGCCCGAAAAGTTGAGGACGGCGCGCCCATCCTCGCCATAGACAATGCCGCGCACGAAGCTCAGCGAGCCGCCGTGGCGCAGTGTTTCGCCATGCGCAGTCAGCCGCTCGCCCTCGAGGGCCCCGTCAAGGAACTCCGCCGTGAAGGCCACGGTGACACCGTAAGCGCCCTCCATGGCCTCATGGCCGATGGCGAACAGGGCGAAATCGGCAAAGGTCATCAGGCAGCCGCCATGCACGACCCCGCCGGCGTTCATATGCTTGCGCTGCACCCGGAATGCGGCCACCGGCCCCGTCTCTTCCATCTTGAAGTAAAACGGCCCGGCCGTCTCATGCTCGAATGGCTCTTCCTTCCAGGTGGTCCAACCTGCGAATTCCCCTTCGGTTTCGACGACTGTGCTCACGCGTGCTCCCTGCGATTGAGAATGGATGCGGCACCATACCCTTACGGCCCCCTTCGACAAGCGTGCCGTTGCGGCATAAAGTGGCCCGGAAAAACAATCCCGGGAGACGAAACCGATGGCTTTTGACGCCGAAACCCGAGCCGCCCTGATCGAACAGGTGCGCCGCTTCGTGACTGAAACCTGCGTGCCGGTCGAGGCCCAGGTCGGCGAAGAAGATGCCGTCCCGCAGCATGTGATCGACGAGATGAAGGCCCTCGGCCTGTTCGGCATTGCCGTGCCGGAAGAATATGGCGGGCTCGATCTCGACATGGAAACCGAATGTCTCGTGGCCATGGAGCTCGGCAAGACCTCGCCCGCCTTCCGCTCCGTCGCCGGCACCAATATCGGCATCGGCAGCCAGGCGCTGATCCTGTTCGGCACCGAGGCCCAGAAGGCGAAATGGCTGCCTGGCGTCGCCTCGGGCGAACTGATTGCCAGCTTTGCCCTGACCGAGCCGGAAGCCGGCTCCGACGCCGCCGGCCTCAAGACGCGCGCCACCCGCGATGGCGACCACTACATCCTCAACGGCACCAAGCGCTACATCACCAACGCCAACAAGGCGGACCTCTTCACCGTCATGGCCCGGACCAATCCGGACGAGCCCGGCGCCAAAGGCGTCTCCGCCTTCATCGTCGAGCGCGGTACGCCCGGCCTGTCGGTCGGCAAGCCCGAGAAGAAGATGGGCCAGCAAGGCGCGCATATCTGCGACGTGATCTTCGAGAACGCGCGCGTGCCGGCGGAAAACCTGATCGCCAAGGAAGGCGAAGGCTTCAAGGTCGCGATGAGCGTGCTGGACAAGGGCAGGCTGCACATTTCCGCCGTCGCCACCGGCGTGTCCAAACGCCTGATCCGCGAAATGGTCACCTATGCGCTGGAGCGCAAGCAGTTCGGCAAGCCGATCTTCGAGCACCAGATGCTGCAGGCCCTGATCGCCGACAGCCAGGCCGAAACCTATGCGGCCGAATGCATGATCCTCGACGCCGCCCGCCGCCGCGATGCCGGCGAGGACGTCACCATGCTCGCCTCCTGCACCAAGCTGTTCGCCACCGAAGCCTGCGGCCGCGTTGCCGACCGCGCGGTGCAGATCTTCGGCGGCGCC
>JBGSOU010000478.1:0-1873 GCA_041739025.1 Hyphomonas sp. | reverse complement strand
GTTCGCCGCCGATCACCGCCTCGGCGGTCTTGGCGAGTTCTTCGGCGCGCCGCGCGGCGCCGCGCGTGATCAATACGCCCCCGAGAAGCGACAGGATGAGGGCGACCGGCGCGGCGACGAGGATGGCGCTCTGGATCCGGTCCACGATGACGGTCTGCTGGGCCGTGTCGAAGGCCACCATCAAGGAGCCGCCATTGTCCCTCAGGCGCACGATGCGGCCGGCCGCCGGACGCAGTACGGTCGTTCCGTCCGTCTGGGGCAGCTCGAAATCGAAGTAGACCGTCTTCATGCCGGACTCCGGCGGTTCGTCCGGCAAGCGTGGAAAGTGACCGGCGATCTTCCGGCCGGACGTGTCTTCCAGATAATAGTAGAACGGCGAGCCCGACAGCGTCATCCGCTCGAAGACGGACTGGCTGAGCCGTTCCATGCCGCCCGTGTAATAGGCGTTGGCGAGCTGCTCGAACTCGACGGTGATCCGCCGTTCGGATTCAACCCGGATGTAATACACGGTCGAATAGTAGAGATAGGCGAGCAGGGCGCCCGAAAACGCGGCGATCATCAAGCTGTACAGCATGGCCAGCTTGAAAGTCGTCGTGCGCATGAAAACCGGCATCGACTTGCGCACGCGGTCCGGCAGGGGCAGCTGGAATTCGTCCGGGAATCGCGGAAGCCGCCCGGCGAGTTTCGCGGGCAGCTTGGCGAGGTAATCGAACGAGAGCCAGGCCGGCCGGTGCGTGGGCAGCTTCATGGGCGCCTAGGTGCCAGCCGCCATGATCGCCGTCTAGCCCTGCAAGCGGTAACCTGCGCCGCGCACGGTCTGCAGAAGCGGTTCGGAGAACTCCTTGTCGATCTTGGAGCGCAGCCGCGAGACGTGAACATCAATGACGTTGGTTTGGGGGTCGAAGTTATAGTCCCACACCTTTTCCAGCAGCATCGTGCGGGTCACGACCTGCCCGGCATGGCGCATCAGGTATTCCAGCAGGCGAAATTCCCGCGGCTGGAGATCGATCTTCTTGCCGGCCCGGGTCACCTTGCGGGTGAGCAGGTTCATTTCAAGATCGCCGGCCTTCAGCGAGGTCACCTGCGGTTCGCCGGTTTGACGCCGGCCGAGCGCCTCGACCCGCGCTGCCAGTTCGGCAGGCACGAACGGCTTGCCGAGATAGTCTTCCGCGCCGGCCTTCAGGCCCTGCACCTTGTTCTGAACGTCGCCGAGCGCCGAAAGGAACAGGGCCGGCGTGGTGCCGCCCGCGTCGCGGAACTCCTTGATCAGGGTCAGGCCATCCTTTTCAGGCAGCATCCGGTCGACCACGAGGGCATCGAAGTCCGATGCCCGGGCGCGGGCGAGGCCGGATGCACCGTCGCGGGCGCACTCGACTTCATGTCCGGCGTCTTCGAGAACCTTCTCGATGAAGCTGGCCATCTCGTTATCATCCTCGATGACCAGCACCTTGAGGGAACGATGATGAAGTGTGTCCGCCATCTCAGGCTCCATAAACGCAGGGGTTAGTTGGGAATATCAACAGTACGGTAGTTCGTGACCTGGCCGACCCGGAGGGCGAGCAGGACCTTCGAGCGGTTCGCGGCGCGGGCTTCCTGCACAGCTTTCTCGAAAGCGTCCACGGTCGGCACGGCCCGGCCATTGGCTTCCAGGATGACAATGCCATTCTCGAAACCGGCTTCCTCGAACACGCCGCCCTTGACCACTTCCGTGATCGTCAGACCGGTATCGCCCGGTCGAAGGCCGAGGTCATCACGGGTTTTGTCGTCCATCGGAACCAGGCGCACGCCGAAGTCCGGCAGCAGTTTGCCCGGCAGTGAAGACGGCGCGTCGGGGGCGAGCGGGTTGCCGCCGCCGCCATTCGGCTGGCCGGCT
>JBGSOU010000466.1:0-3306 GCA_041739025.1 Hyphomonas sp. | reverse complement strand
GGCCGGCGGGCGGTATGACGGGCTGATCGCCGGGCTCTCCGGCGGCAAGGTCTCGGCGACCGGCATTGGCGGCGTGGTGCGCCCGGACCGGATGGTGCGTGTGCGGAGGGCAGGGGCATGAGCCGGCTGACGATTGCTGTTCCTTCCAAGGGACGCCTCAAGGAACAGACCGAAGACTGGCTGACGAGCCTCGGCCACCCGCTGCGCCAGATTGGCGGCGAGCGGGGTTACACGGCCGAGATTGACGGGCTGGACGCCGAAGTGCGCCTGCTTTCGGCGCGCGAGATTGCGCAGGGCCTGATCGACGGCAGCCTGCATTTCGGCGTGACCGGAGAGGATCTGCTGCACGACCTCGCGCCGGATGGCGCGCCGGACTTCCGCGTGCTGAAGCGGTTGGGATTCGGCGGCGCGGATGTGATCGTCGCGGTGCCGCAGGCCTGGTTCGACGTCGATACGATGGCCGATCTCGAAGCGGCGGGCGCCGCATTCCGCAAGGCCCACGGGCGGCGCCTGCGCGTGGCAACAAAATACCTGCGCCTGACGCGCCGGTTTTTTGCTCAGAAATCGGTCGGAGAGTACCGTCTGGTGGAAAGCGCGGGCGCCACCGAGGCGGCCCCATCCACCGGTACGGCCGATGTGATCGTGGACATCACAACCACCGGTGCGACGCTGAAAGCCAACGGATTGAAGATCCTGCGCGACGGGGTTATCCTCAAGAGCGAGGCTGTGTTCACGCAATCTGTGCGCGCAGATTTTGGCGGTGAGGCCAGACAGGCGGCGGAGCAGCTGATGAGCGCGTTGTCGCAGGCCGATCACATATCCTGAAAAAATGTTTCGACACATTCTTGACACAAGTCAGGATTCGATGCCGTATGGGCAGGCAAGTTTCTGGGAGGAAACGCTGCAAACGGTGGAGGGGCGCAGCTAGCCGGCAACGGCGCTGCGCCTCTTTTTCATTCCGGCTTCGGTTAACCTGAAAACCTGCTGTGGCGGCCGGCCCTTTTGAGGGGAAGGCCGGGTTCCAGTTCGTCAAGACTTCAGGGGAGTCGAGGGGCGTTGGAGGATCTTGGCGTCCAGAACCCGGCTTCACGATTAACAATAAGACCATATCGAATAACGTCAATACTATTTATTGTTATTCGATCATGTCTCCGATTAATTCTCTGTAATCCGGCCGCGCGAGTTGACTTGGCGTCCGCGCCGTCCCAAGCGTGGCCCTCCCCGATTTACCCCCTAGACCGCCGGAGCCGCCGCGATGCCTGAGGACAATATTCACGAGGACCCCCGCCAGCACATCCTGCCGGTGTACCGTCCGCCGGAGGAAGTGTTCGTCGAAGGCCAGGGCGCCTATCTGTTCACCGAAGACGGCCGCCGGTATCTCGATTTCATCGCCGGCATCGCCGTCACCGCGCTGGGCCATGCCCATCCGGCGATGGTCGAGGCGCTGCGCGATCAGGCCGGCAAGCTCTGGCACACGTCCAACATGTTCCGCGTGAAGGGCCAGGAAGACCTCGCCGACAAGATCTGCCGGGACACGTTCGCCGACCGGGTGTTCTTTACCAATTCCGGCACCGAAGCGGTCGAGTGCGCGCTGAAATCGGCGCGCAAGTACCATTGGTCGAAGGGGGCTCCCGAGCGGATCGACATCATCACCTTCACGGGCGCCTTCCACGGCCGCTCGATCGGCGCGATCAATGCGGGCGGCAATCCGAAATACCTCGAAGGCTTCGGGCCGAAACTGCCGGGCTTCGTGCATCTCGAATGGGGCGACCATGACGCGCTGAAGGCGGCGGCGGCGGAGCCCACCGCTGCAGCGATCTTCGTCGAGGTCGTGCAGGGCGAACGCGGCGTGCGCGCCATGCCGGAAGCCTGCATCAAGGGCCTGCGCGATCTGTGCGATGCGCACGGCCTCCTGCTGATCTTCGACGAAGTGCAATGCGGCATGGGCCGCACCGGCAAGCTCTGGGGCTATCAATGGGCCGAAGGCGTCGAGCCGGACATCCTGTGCGCCGCGAAGGGTATTGGCGGCGGCTTCCCGTTCGGCGCCTGCCTGATGACCGAAGCAGTCGGCGCGCCGATGCAGCCGGGCAGCCATGGCTCGACCTATGGCGGCAACCCGCTGGCGATGGCGGTCGGGAACGTCGTCTGGGACATCATTTCGGATGACGCCTTTCTCGCCAATGTCCGGCGCGTCTCCGGCGTGTTGCAGCAGGGACTGAAAAGTCTCGCCGATACGCATCCCGACAAGGTCGAGGCGGTGACGGGAAAAGGCCTTCTGACCGGCATCAAGCTGAAGGCCGACCCGAAAAACCTGCAAGGGATCTGCCGCGACAATAACCTGCTGGTGGGGGTTGCCGGGGCCAATGTGCTGCGTCTTGCGCCGCCGCTGGTGATCGAGGAAGCGCATGTGCGCGAAGCGGTCGGCGTGATGGATGCGGCGCTCAGCGCCTGGGTTCCGGCCTGATCGCATGACGACGCATGAGGGCGCCTGCCATTGCGGCGCGGTGCGGTTTCGCATCGAGAGCGATCTGGCCGATCTGTATCGCTGCGACTGCTCGCTCTGCCGGATGAAGGGCGCGCTGATGACCACCGTGCCCGAGACCGCGTTCACGCTGCGCTCGGGCGAGGCGGTGCTCAGCGAATACAACTGGAACACCGGCGTCGCCCGGCATTTCTTCTGTTCGCGCTGCGGCATCTATCCCTTCCACAGGAAGCGGACCATGCCGGACCATTACGGCATCAACGTCCACTGCCTCGAGGGATTTGAACTGGCTGGCCGCACGGTTCGCCAGGCGGAGGGGCGCGGCATGAGCGTCCATCCGGACGGCGCGCGCGACGCCTGGAGCGGTCCGCGAGAGGGCTGAAACGGGTGGGTTGGGACTCGAAAAAATAGCGGGGGCAGACAGAGAGAGCGTCGTCTGCCCCCGGGGTACTCGCGCGTGCGTCCCTTCACCCGCAGGATCAAACTATGGACAGATTGAGGCGAGCGCTTCCGTGGGGCTACCCAAATTTAGACCGGTTGCTACCCATTTTTCGGCTTTCCCTTGCGGTTCAACGTTCTAACTTGCGGTCGGGGGCCGATCGGGTCCGGGTTAATCGCGGCGGAATGCGGAATAGTGGCAGTGCCGGGTGGACGAACGATCCTGATCGAACGGGACAAGCCGCTGGCGGCTTTGTCGGCGCTGGCGGCCGGGGTCGCAGGCGGGCGGGGGCATGTTGCACTTGTTTCCGGCGAGGCGGGCATCGGCAAGACTTCGTTGATCCGGCGCCTGGTCTCCACGCTGCCGGCCGGATGGCGCACGGCGC
>JBGSOU010000392.1:0-4623 GCA_041739025.1 Hyphomonas sp. | reverse complement strand
GCCGGCTGCCGAAATCGCCAGCGCCGAGGCGCCACCACCCGCTGCCGAGCCGGAGGGCTTCCAGCTGGCCTACAAGCTGGAAACTGAAAACTATGCGGTGAGTTCCGAGATCGATCCTGCCATCCTTGCCTTCGATCCGCCGCTTGCCTGGAAACTCTGGGTCGATACCAAGACCGCACTCGACGCACTCGGGACCTCTGCCGATGCCGACAGGGAAACCGCTGATGCCGATCAGGCGGCCACCGGCGAAAGCTGGTTCAACAGCTACACGCTCGACATTGCCTACCGCGCCACCGCCGTGCTGGATGACGTGATCTCGGTTGGTGAAACCTACAGCACCTACACCGGCGGCGCGCATCCCAACTACGCCCTTACCGGCAGTGTTTACCGCAAGGGCCAGGCCGGCGCCCTCGGGCTCACCACCTTCGTCACGGATCTTGCCGTTTTCAATGAGCAGGTGATCAAGGCACTGGTCGAGGAAAAGCTGGCGCGCG
The DNA here is from genome assembly GCA_041739025.1 of Hyphomonas sp. GTDB lineage: Bacteria > Pseudomonadota > Alphaproteobacteria > Caulobacterales > Hyphomonadaceae > Hyphomonas. The sequence continues at coordinate 4,129 of JBGSOU010000392.1, read as the reverse complement.
GTTACGACGCCGCAGCCCGTGAATCCATCGAAGCCGAGATCCGCGACATGCTCGCCCCGTCGCCGGAACGGCCGGAGCTTTATCAGGGCAATTTCGTACTGGTGCCGTCCACGGAGACCGGCAAGGCAGGCGGCATCCGCGTGCTGTTCTCGCCCTATGATGTCGGCTCCTATGCCGAGGGCAGCTATGAAGTCACGCTCAGTGCGGCCGACCTCATGCCGATCCTCACCGAAACCTGGCGCGCCCGCTTTGGCGGCGCGCCGCTTGCGGCGGACCAATAGCCCTCAGCCCGGATCGGCCACGCCGTGTCCGGGATGAGGGGCGTCAGGTCAGCATTTCCGGAATTCCCACGTCACCGGCCGAGCGCCGTTCAGCAACGAGATCGTCGCTGTCATCCGGCTGCCCTTGCGCGCGTAGGTGATGCGCTGGGGATAGTCATGCGCGCCATTCTCGAATGTCACCGTGTTCTTCGCGCGGCTGGACTCGGTGAATTCCGACGGCCCGAAGCCGCTCGGATAGGCATTGAACACGGCGGGCGCGCCGCCATCAATCCGGCTCTGCTCGAAATAGGCGACGGCGCCATCCTCGAACGTCAGGGAATAGCCGAACAGGAATCCCGAGTCCGGCTTCGTCCACACTTCGCGGTAGGACTTGTCCTTGGTTTGCCAGCAGCCGCTCATCCATTTCAGGCCGTCATCGGCATGGGCAGCAGGCGCAGCCACCGCAGCAGCGGCGAGCATCGATAGGGCGAGCAGGGCGTGTTTCATTTTTCCACCAATGTGAACCGGTTTGAGTTGTGCAAAGAATAGCATGTCAGACCCCGGCGTGAAGGGTATGCGGCAGTGCCGGGCGGGAAGGCGGGGCGTGTGCCTTCGGTCCGGTGCTGAGGGGGCATAAAATGACCAAGCGGATCAACCGATTGGACGAGGCGCGTCGAACCGGACGCCCCCGGCTTGACCTCGTCGCATTTTGATCGTGCGGGCTGGGCGTTACTCGCCGCTCACCAGAAAGTGCGCCATCAGCGCGGTGACCGGTTCGGCGCGGTTTTCCTGCCAGGCTTCGGCGCGCACGGACGCCATCCGCCGGCCCATCTTCAGCACATAGGCGCGGGCATAGAGATCCTTGGCGTGGCCTTGCCGGAGATAATCAATCGTCAGGTTGATCGGCTTGGGCGGCCGCGGCATGTCGGAGACCAGAAACACCTGAAGCATCGCCGTCAGCTCAAGGAAGGACGCAATCGCCCCGCCATGCAGCGCGCGGATCGCGATATTGCCGATCAGCTTCTCCTGAAAGGGCAGGATTGCCGTCATCTCGTCGCCAAGCACTTCGCAGCGCATGCCGAGCGTCTGGGCGAAGGGCAGCCGCTTCAGGATCGCATCAATCTCGTCCGCACGCGGATTGGTCAGCTGAGGGTTCATGGCGTGCCCGTATCCTTGCGTGAACGGCCGCTGCCGAGGCGCGGCTTGTTGATGGCAAATGTGCCGGCCGCTGTCGCGATCAGCTTGTCGCGGGTCTCGTGATACGCCCAGGCCCGCGTGAAGCAGACCGTGCGCGTCAGGTGATAGCATTCCGCCTCGCCGATGATCTCGCGGCGCGTCTCCGCCGGGCGCATGTAGTCAATGCGCAGGTCGATGGTGGCCACGAAGCGCAGCTGGGTCATCGCCGAGGTGCACGCCATGCCGCAGAGATTGTCCAGAAACGTGGTGATCACGCCGCCATGGATGACGCCGGTTTCCGGATCGCCCACAAGCTTCTCGTGCCAGGGTTGGAGGCCCCAGACATGACCACGCTCGACCTTGGTGACGCTGAAGTTCACTTCATTGCCCCACGGCACCACCTGGCCCATCATGCTGGCATGCTGCATCATCATGCCGGCGATGTCGTGCGGTTCGGTCGGCTCGTCGCTCATGCTGCCTGGCTCGCTTTCGGATTTGACGCCCACTGGAAGCCGGATAACATCGCGCGGGACTCAAGGAAACGGGTTCGCGCAAGGGAAGGAGACAAGGTCATGGCCTTTGACGCAGCGGCAAAGCCGAAAACCTGCATCATCGGGGCAGGATGTTCGGGGTTCACGATGGCGAAACGCCTCAAGGATCTCGGGCTGCCCTACGATTGTTTTGAAAAATCGGACAATATCGGCGGCAACTGGTACTATCAGAATCCCAACGGGGTTTCGTCCTGCTACCAGTCTCTGCACATCGACACCTCGAAGTGGCGCCTTGCCTTCGAGGACTATCCCGTGCCGGACCATTGGCCGGATTTCCCCCACCATGCCCAGCTGCTGCAATACTTCCACGATTATGTGGACCATTTCGGCCTGCGGGAGACGATCACGTTCAACACCTCGGTCGAAGATGTCGCCGATCTTCCGGACGGGCGTTACCGGGTGACGCTGTCGACCGGTGAAGTCCGCGAGTATGAGGCGGTCTGCGTGGCCAATGGCCACCATTGGGACGCGCGGATGCCGGCCTATCCCGGCAGCTTCAACGGCTACCAGGTCCACTCCCACCACTACCGCGACCCGTTCGCCCCGTATGATTTCCGCGGCAAGCGCGTGATGGTGGTCGGGGCGGGCAACTCGGCAATGGATATCTCCTCGGAGCTGTCGCAGCGCCCGCTCGCGGAGAAGCTGTTCATCTCGATGCGGCGCGGCGTCTGGGTCTTGCCGAAATACATGGACGGCAAACCGGCCGACAAGGCGGTTCTGCCGGGCTGGATGCCGCCCAAGATGGGCCGCTCGCTTGCCAAGGCCAAGATCCGCAAGACCATTGGAAACATGGAAGACTACGGCCTGCCGAAGCCGGACCATGAACCCCTCGACGGCCACCCCTCCGTGTCCGGAGAATTCCTGACGCGCGTCGGCTGCGGCGACATCACGCCGAAGCCCGGCATTGAACGCCTCGACGGTGACTTTGTCGTATTCACCGATGGCACGCGCGAAAAGGTTGACGCCATCGTCTGGGCAACAGGCTACAACACGACCTTCCCGTTCTTCAAGCAGGATGCGCTGACCCCCAAAGACAACGTCTTCCCTTTGTTCAAGCGGATGGTCCAGCCCGGCCGGGAGACGCTGTTCTTCCTCGGGCTGGCCCAACCCCTGCCGACCCTCGTGAACTTTGCCGAGCAACAGTCGAAGCTCGTCGGCGCGGCGCTCAGCGGAGCCTATGCCTTTCCGTCTGCGGATGAAATGCACAAGATGACCAAGGCCGATGAGGAGGCCCATCTCGGTCACTTCTATGATAGCCCGCGCCACCGGATGCAGGTGGATTTCAACGCCTATTGCAAGGATCTCCTGAAAGAGATCGAGCGCGGCGCGAAGCGGGCAAAGGTCTCCGCGTGATTTTGCGCCGCGCGGCCCTCGGCTTGATCCTGTTGATGCTGGGGGCCTGCGCGACGCAGCGTGCGCCGGTGATCGTCTATGGCCCGCCGGTCGAATACGGCCCGCCGGGAGACGCGCGCAATCCGCCGCAAGGCGCGTTCCAGCCGAATGCCTTCCTGCGCCAGTGTCTCGGCATGGGTGTGTCCAACAGCCCGCCGGTGGACGATGAACGTTGGGTGATCGATTTCAAGCCGGTGATCCTGGTGGGGGAGGTGGTCCTCGTCACGGCGCCGGTCAATGATGTCTTCCTCGCCTCCGGCTTCGGCCCCCGCGGCGGGCGACCGCATGACGGCATCGATCTGATCAGCAAACCGCCCGGGATGATCTATGCTGCCGCGCCCGGCCGCGTGATCGAGATGCGCTGGTCGTCCGGATACGGAAACCAGGCGCTGATCGATCATGGGCGCGGCGTCTACACCCGCTACGCCCATCTCGAGAATTTCGACCCCGGCCTGCAGCTTGGCGCGCCGATCGGATATGGCCAGCCCGTGGGCCTGATGGGCGCGACCGGAAATGCCGAAGGCGCCCACCTGCATTTTGAAATCCTGATCGGCAACTACGATAATCCGCTGGCCTCCAAGGGCCTTGCGCCACGTGATCCGTTCAGCTTCCCAGCCTACAGCAATATGGGCTATTGAGGCGCCCGGAGGATCGAAATATGCCCCGCCACGTGTTGATTGCGGCTGCCCGCCGTCTGGTCCTGGCCCTGCTGGCTGCAGGCGTCCTGACGGCCTGCGCCTGCCTGCCGAC
>JBGSOU010000313.1:0-7380 GCA_041739025.1 Hyphomonas sp. | reverse complement strand
GCACGTCCAGCGTTCCGATGAAGGGCGACTCTCCGGGCTGCTGGTCCGGCGTCACCGCCAGATCGCCCTGCAGTTCGAAGGCGGCGCCCCCGATCACCAGCTTCGCCGTCGTGCCCCTCACCGCCAGCGCGGTGAGATCTGCCTCACCCGAGGCTTCGAGGCTGGCGATGTCGACCGGCGCTTCAAGGAAGGGCATGAGATTCGCGGTGAGCGCGGGGCTCGTCAGGCGAAACGGCCGGAAGCCTTCGCCGGTCAGCGCCTGTTCGAGTTCCAGTTCGGCGCGGCCCTTGAAAACGCCGGTGCCGCGCGATTCGAGCGTCAGCGCCAGGCGATCGTCGGGCCGGCCATAGGCACCCGCAATATGCAGGTCAGTCACCGGGTGGGTGCCGCTGGCCAGCTTCAGCGTGCCCGGGCCGCTATTGGCGTTGAGACGCACCTCTTCGATGCCGGACGCCTGGGTAAAACCTATCGAGACTTCGAATGTCGAATCGAGTCCCTCGGAGCCTTCGGCGCCGAGCCCGGTTCGGCGGAACAGTTCGCCGAGCGGCCATTCCGCCACGCCGAATTCCGCCAGCATCCGCGTGCCGCGCTCGCTCGTCTGCATACGGAGCGCAATGCCGCCCGGAAGTCCTTCGCCGAGTCCGCTGCCGGTCATCGTCAGGCTGAGCCCGTCCACCGTTCGCGTCAGCGTGCTCGACGCATGCTGGACGGTGCCGAGCACCGCCAGGTCCTCGGACCGGACACGCAATTCGAACCCGTCGAGGCTCAACGCCTCGAAGGTCAGTTTGGCATCGGTCTGCTTCAGCGCGGCGAGCCACTCCGGCAATACCGTGTTGGCATAGTCGAGCCAGCCTTGCGGCGTGACGGGAAGCTGGCGCGCCTTGATTTCGGGCAGAGGGTCTCCGCCGAGCGTCCAGATGTTTCCGCCGGCATGGTCAAGCCCGATCCAGCCTTCGCGCAGATTGAGGCGCAGCACTTCGACCCGGCCAAGCATGAGCGCCGAGGCCGACACCACGATGTTGGCATTGGCCGCCTCCGCCGCAGGCCGGCCGGCATCATCGAACAGGCGGACGTTCTGCGCGGTGATCTGTACGCGCTTTGATTCGGGCGACCATTCGAGTTGCAAGGCACCGATGGCCACGGCGCGGCCTTCGCGCGCGTCCGACAGCGCATGCTCGACATCGTCGCGAAACGGTCTCAGATCGAGCGGACCGCTCGACAACCGGAACAGGAGAAGCGCGCTGGCCGCCATGAGCACCAGGACGAGACCCCCGAGGATCTCCATGATGACGATCGTTGCGGTCTGGCGGACCAAACGCTGGCTCCTCAAAAAACCCGGTTTTGCCGCAGGTCCAATGGCACATAGAAACTATAATTGCGTGAACAGGCCCAGACCATAGGAGCAAAGCATGACCACTGAGTTGAACCCCGGTGACAAGGCCCCCGCCTTCAGTCTCGAGACGACCGGCGGACCGAAGCGCCTGAAGGACTTCGCCGGGCGCCATCTCGTGTTGTACTTCTACCCCAAGGACGACACGCCGGGCTGCACGCTGGAAGCGCAGGATTTCACCGCACACGCCGCCGCCTTTCGCAAAGCCGGAGCGAGCGTTCTGGGCGTCTCCCGCGACCCCCTGTCAAAGCACGAGAAATTCGCGGCCAAATACGCCCTCGACATCCTGCTCGGCAGTGACGAGGCCGGCGATGTTTCCAATTCGTATGGCACCTGGGAGGAAAAATCCATGTACGGCCGGACTTACATGGGCATGGTGCGCCGCACCTTCCTCATCGGCCCCACCGGAAAAATCGTCCGCATCTGGCCAAAGGTGAAAGTAAAGGGGCATGCGGAGGATGTGCTCGCCGCGCTCCGGGAATGAGCGCTGAGAGTCCGTTAAACCGTCCTAATGATGAAACTTTCAGCAAGTTAATGAGAAGTTTACGCTGGGCTGCAAACATTGCCTAAAAATATGACAAGCGGGGGTTTCACCCCGGGTCGAATTGGGTATGTATGACGCGGGGAATGGGAAGCCTGCTGTAGGGAATTCTGCAGCGTGATATGAAGTTTCCAACTGACGGGTAGCTTGAATGGCGAAGTGGAGTTCGAACCTCAAGGCGACGTTCGATCGCGCCTTTCCTGAGCGCCAGATCTACCACCGCAGCGGTGGCACCGTCCGTTATATTTCCGTTTCGCCCTGGCAGCAGGCCATGATGGCGGCCGGCGTTACCGCCATTGCCGGATGGACCATTTTCGCGACCGCAAGCTTCGTGTTCGGTGGCGGCGAGACCACTGTCGCCGGCGGCGAAGGCAAGGAACTCGCCAAGTACGAGCGCTGGGTGCAGGATCTGCGGGCCCGAGAATCACTCCAGCGCACCCTGCTGGAAGAGCGCTCCAAGGAAACCGCCGACCTCGAAAAGAAGCAGAAAGCGCTCGAAGAGCTGCTGAATGAAATGCGCGAGGATGACGGCCAGAAGTTGTCCGCCCTCGAAGGCGATGGTGCGTCCATCCTGGTCGAAGCCTCGATCGAGGAAGCCGACCGCCGCCAGTCTCGGGATGGGTACATGATGACCGCCGGTCTTGGCGTGCAGGCCCCGCGCGGAACCCCGAAAGCCATCGAGCAGGATATCTACCGGCTGTTCGACCTGATGGAAGACCATGCCGCCGAACGGGCCGAGCGCGCCCGCGGGGTGATCATGCTGACCGCCGTGGGCACCGACAACATGCTCACCAGTGGCGGCGTTGGCGGCCCGGAAGTGTCGATGGGCAGCTTGACCTCCTCCACCGAATGGTCGGTCGGCGATCAGGATTTCATGACCCGCATCTTCCAGGCACGGGCCCGGATTGCGGAGATGAAGCATTACGAGAAGATGGTGAACAGCCTGCCCCTCGGCCAGCCTGTCGGCGTGGCGTACCGCTATACCAGCCCGTACGGCATCCGCGTCGACCCCTTCACCAAGCGTCCGTCGCCGCACATGGGCGTGGACCTTGCAGCCTACCGCGACGCCCCGATCATCACCACGGGTCCGGGCACGGTCAGCTATGCTGGCCCCCGTTCGGGCTATGGCATGCTGGTCGAGGTCGACCATGGTCATGGCTTCAAGTCACGTTACGGACACTTAAGGTCGATCACCGTTTCGAAAGGTGATAACGTGGAATTGGGCGATCTCGTCGGACGCATGGGCTCAACAGGCCGCAGCACCGGTGATCACCTTCACTACGAAGTGTGGTATAATGGAAAACCATACGACCCCAACAAATTCCTGAAAGCAGGCCGTCATGTTCACAAAGACTAGCAAAACCCCGGATACAGCTCCCGTCGAACCCCCGAAATCGGCGGCGGCACAGGATGCGATCCGTGGGGCAGCGATGAAGACCGCTGCTCGCGCCGCTTCGATCATCTGCGCCGACATGAAGATCAACGGTTCGGTGATCTCCGAAGGTTCGCTGCAGATTGACGGTATCGTCGATGGCGACGTGTCGGCGACCGACATCACCATTGGCGCCTCGGGCCAGATCACCGGCGAAGTGAAAGCCGAAGTCGTCAAGGTCAAGGGCAAGATCCGCGGTTCGATCCGCGCCCGCAAGGTAGAGCTGGAAACCGGCGCGCACGTGAAGGGCGATATCGTCCACTCGTCGCTGCAGATCCAGTCGAACGCCGTTTTCGAAGGCCAGGTGAAGCACGCTGACGATCCGCTGCGCGAAACCGGCCCGGTGGCGGCCAGCGAAGGCAAGTCGATGTCGTCACCTGCGCCGTCGGCCGGCGCCTTCGGAATCTCCAGCCAGCCGAGCTGAACGGCGCCTGACATCACATAACGCAGAACGCCGGCCTCACACGCCGGCGTTTTTGTTTGGGCCAGTGGCCGTACGCGGTGTCCCGCGTTCGGGCAGCCTCATCTTCCCGTCCCCCGAAACGGACAGAGCCCCGGACCATCGGCCCGGGGCTCTGCGGATTTGAGTATGGTTCAGCCAATCAGACGGGCTGGGCGTTCTTGCACTGCGGCGTGGCATCGAACTTCGCCCGGCCAGCCTTGAGACGCTCGCCGACCGTCTTGCAGCCTTCCGGCATGCGTTCGTCGCCGAGGCCCGCGAGCTTCTTGCAGATCTTGTCTTCGTTGACGAGGTTCATCACGGCAGACTGGACTTCGAAGCAGACCAGGGCATCAGCCGTGTCTTCTTCGGCTTGCATGAACTCGAGCCAGCTGCGGCCGCCATTGTTGCCGGCCTGACGGAAGGCTTCGCGGGCGCCGGCCCGGTCATTGCGTTCAAAGCGGGACTGGCCGATCCGGACCCAGATCGTGCCGCGGTCCTTCACGCCGCCGAGCTTGAGCGCCTGCTGCAGCGCGTCCTCGGTTTCCTTCCACTTCTGAAGCTCCGAATACGAAGCGCCGAGGCGCTCGTACATTGCGCCGCCGCCACCCATTTCAGCCGCCTGGCGGATGACCGGGATGGCCTTTTCGTGTTCGCGGGCCACCTGGTAGAAGTCGGCAAGAAGCGACATCTTCTCGACCGTTTTCTTGATGCGGCCGGCGTTCAGTTCCTTCTCGAGAACCTTCGCTGCGTAGTAGGGCGCGTTGAGCTGGTTGTAGAAGTTCACGATGCGCATCAACTCGTCTTCGGACTTCAGCAGTCCGCCGAGATACATGGCTTTCTGGACTTCGAACGCCTTGCGCAATTCGTTGGCCTGGAAATAGTTGCCGGCGATGGCGTCCCAGTATTTGCGTTCGGTCGGGTTGCGATCGACCAGCACTTCGAGCACTTCGGCGAGCTTCGCCTTCTCGCCCGCGTCGTTGTAAAGGAAGACGAGCAGGTCATACAGGGTCTGGTCGAACTTGGCGCCGTCCTCGGCGCGCACCTGTTCGGCCCAGCGAATGGCTTCCTTGTAGTTGTCGATGCGCTGGTACAGCACGGCGAGCTGCCACTTCTGCTGGCGGTCCGGCTTGCCGCCGGCCGTCTGCCATTTCTTCATGTAGTCGAGCGCCGACTTGGTGTCTTCCATCTGCAGATAGATCTGCGCGATGTTGTAATAGGTCTGCGCAATGTCAGCCGGGGGGACATAGCCCTTGTTGACGGCGTCGAGCAGATCCTTGATCGCGCCCTGACGGTCGCCCTTCTCGATCTTGATATAGGCCGAGATCCGGATGACCGCGCTCTCTTCATAGCAATTGAGCGTCATGCCGCGCAGCTGGTTCAGCTTGGCGAGCGCCGTATCAAAGTCCTTGTTGGTGATCGCCGCTTGCTCGGCTTCGAGGTAAAGCTGGCCGGTTTTCGAGCTGAACTGAGTTTCCGTACAGCTCTGGGCGAGCGCGCTGCCCGCTCCCAGAAGCCCGAGGATGCCAGCCGTCACTGCGCCTTTGAGGAAAACTTTCAGTCGCATCATTCTCTCTCCTGACCGCTTTGCAGCGGCAAACTCTTTCACTTGCCAAACTGCCCGGACGACGAAGCGCCTGTCAGGGCAGCGGAGGAAGGCGGGCGGTGGATCCGGATGACCCGCCGCCCGGCCCTGGATGGAACCCTACTGGATGTTGAATTCCAGAGGATAGACCACGTTGCGGCGCTCGACGGCCTTGCCCCGAACGATCTTCGGCGCGAATTCCACTTTCGAGACGGCCCGTTCGGCTTCCGTCTTGAACACGGAGTCCGTGCAGGTGGCCGAGACGTTGTAGGGCTTGCCGCGGGTATCCACATCGAAGCGCACGTCACAGCTGCCCGACAGGCCGCGCTCCTGGGCGCGCTGCGGATAGGACGGCGCCGGCGGACGGATCGGCTGGGCGTCACGGTCCGACACGGCCACCGGATCAATCGCGAGCGACTTCATCTTGCCGAGATCAAGGCCGGTCGGAACCGCGCCGTCGATTTTCGGAGTCGGCAGGTTGATGCTCGACTTGGTCGCAGACTGTTTCGGCGGTGGCGGCGGTTTCGCCGCCGAGTCGATCCGCTGCGGCTTGGCCCGTTGGCGGGTCCGCACGTCGGAATCCTGCTTCTGGGGGGTGATGGCAGCGAGCACGCGCTGTTCACCACCTTCCAGCTTGAGCTCCTTGACCGAAATCAGGGCGTTCATCAGGAAGAAGATCGCGAGAACGATCGGGATCGCGATCACCGTGGCGATCAGGAACCGCATGAGGGGACTGTTGAACATCGCTGCGCTCCTTAACTATTCGTCTGGGCGGAGATGTTGATCACCGTGGTGCCATCGATCTTGTTGATGGCCTCCATGATATCAACCATCACGCCGGCATCGGAGTTCACGTCCGCCTGGATCACGATCTCGCCCCGCGGGTTATCAAGACGCATGTCCTTGATGGTGAACGCCACCTCGGCCGGTGCGATCTTTTTCTTGTCGATGTAGACATCGCTGTTTGCATCGATGGCGATCAGGATCGCGAGCGGCTTGGCGGCCGCTTTGTTGTCCACCTCGGGACGGACGATTGCCACGCCCGGCTCCTTGATGAACTGCGCGGTCACGATGAAGAAAATCAGCAGGATGAACACCACGTCCAGCATGGGCGTGAGGTCAATGTCGCTGCTGGTCTCGGCATATTCACGTCTTGCACGTGCCATTTTCGACGTCTCCGCGCTCAGGTCTGGGTGATGAGGATGTTGACGCGAGTGGTAAAGCCCGCCTTGTAGGCCTCATCCCGGATTTGCACCACCACGCCGCTCTTCGCTTTGGGGTGAGCTTGGATGATAACCGCGCTTTCAGGCGATTCTGCGACAACCCGCTCGATGTTCGCCCGGACCGAGCTGATGTCGGTCGGTCGGCCGTTGACCGAGATCAGGTTCGATTCATCAACCAGGATCAGGATGGCAGGCGTCTGTTCCTGTTGTTCCTGGTCTGGCGGCGCCGGCGGCGGCGGCGGTTCGAGGCCGATGGCCTCTTCCCGGGCAAACGTCGAGGTCACGATGAAGAAGATCAGCAGGATGAACACGACGTCGAGCATCGGTGTCAGATCGACTTCCGCCGAGTCTGGTTTTCTTACTTTGCGTCCGCGCATCAGTCGATCTCCATCGAATCTTCAACCCGCTGAACGGACCGGTTGACGGTCCGGTCCATGCCGGAGGTGAACAGGATGCCGGAAAGCGAAGCGACCATGCCTGCCATCGTCGGGATCGTGGCGCGCGAGACACCGGCCGACATGGCCTTCGCGTCTGCACCCGCCGTGATCGCCATGATGTCGAACACCGCCACCATGCCCGTCACCGTGCCGAGCAGGCCGAGCAGCGGCGCCAGGGCCACCATCGCCTTGGTCAGCTGGACGTTCTGTTCGGCTTTTGCCCGGACTTCGGACACCAGCTTCTCACGCACCCAGTGTGCGAGTTTGGATTTCCGGTCGGAGCGCGAACGCCACTCCGCAATCGCCTCGGCAGCTACCTGCTTGTGCGCGAAC
>JBGSOU010000305.1:0-7312 GCA_041739025.1 Hyphomonas sp. | reverse complement strand
GCAGCATGCCAAAACCGGCCCAGCCTTCGGCGATGGCGCCGCAATCGAGCGCCAGTTGGTGGGCTGCGGCGAGAATGGCTGCGCCATCGGCGCGGCAGGCCGCCGCCTCGCCCACGACGATCATCGGCCGTTTGGCCCCCTTGAAGAACTCGCGCACCGCTGCGGCGTTCAAAGCCTCCGGTGAATCGCCGAGGCGCTCGTGCGGATAGGTCAGGTCGGCGGCTTCGCCGATGAGGGCCACTTTCAGGCTGCCCCAAAGCCAGGACTTGCGGATCCGGGCATTCCAGACGGCGGCATCCGTGCGCGGATTGGTGCCGATCAGGAGCAGCGCATCCGCGTCCTCGACGCCCATCAGGGTCGGGTTGAGGATATAGCGCTCGCGCGCACCATCCGCGCCGTACTGCGCACCGGCAGGGCGGCAGTCGGTATTCTTGACGCCCAGCCCGCGGAAGAAGTCCAGCGCGGCCTTTGCCTGTTCCACTTCGATCAGGTCACCGGCGATCACGCCGATCTGGTCTGCCCCTACCGAGAGCGCGTCCCTCGTGGCCTCAAGCGCTTCGCCCCAGGTTACCGGCAGCAACTTGCCATCCTTGCGCACATACGGGCGATCCAGCCGCTGGCGGGCAAGGCCGTCCCAGACAAAACGTGACTTGTCCGAAAGCCACTCTTCATTGATCTCTTCGTTGGTGACCGGCAGGATACGCATCACCCCGTCGCCCTTCGCATCGATGCGGATTGCGGCGCCCATAGCGTCCATCACGTCGATCGACACAGTTTCGCGCAGCTCCCAGGGACGGGCGTTGAACGCGTAGGGCTTCGACGTCAGTGCACCGACCGGGCAGAGGTCGATGACGTTGCCGGACAGCTCCGAGGTCAGCGACTTTTCGAGATAGGTCGTGATTTCCGCCGTCTCGCCGCGCGAGATCATGCCGATCTCCTCGATACCCGCCACTTCCGCGACGAAGCGGACGCAGCGCGTACACTGGATGCAGCGGGTCATGATCGTCTTGACCAGCGGCCCCATGTACTTGTCTTCGACGGCGCGCTTGTTTTCTTCAAACCGGCTGGTCGAGCGGCCATACGCCACTGCCTGGTCCTGCAGGTCACACTCGCCGCCCTGATCGCAGATCGGGCAATCCAGCGGGTGGTTGATCAGCAGGAATTCCATGACGCCATTGCGCGCCTTCTCGACATAGGCGCCTTTGGTGCGGATCACCGGCGCCGAACCATCCCGGTTCGGACGAAGGTCGCCCACGATCTGCGCGCAAGAAGCAATCGGCTTCGGCGCGCCTTCCCATTCAACGAGGCACATGCGGCAATTGCCCGCCACCGACAGGCGTTCATGATAGCAGAAGCGCGGAATCTCGGCGCCTGCTTCCTCGCACGCCTGCATCAGCGTGTAGGCTTTGGGAACCTCGATTTCCTGGCCGTCGATATTGACTTTGAATGTGTCTGACATGGCCCCTACTCCGCCGCGACCGTTGCGCCCTGCACCATGGCGCGCGGCAGCCTGTAGCGATTGATGCGTTCTTCGATCTCGGGTCTGAAGTGGCGGATCAGCCCCTGGATCGGCCAGGCCGCCGCATCGCCCAGCGCGCAGATCGTGTGGCCTTCGACCTGTTTGGTCACATCCAGCAGCGTGTCGATCTCGTCATGCGTGGCTTCGCCGCGCACCATTCGCTCCATCACGCGCCACATCCAGCCGGTGCCTTCGCGGCACGGCGTGCACTGGCCGCAGCTCTCGTGCTTGTAGAAATAGGCCAGCCGCGCGATCGCCTTGATCAGGTCGGTCTGCTTGTCCATCACGATCACGGCCGCTGTGCCGAGGCCGGACTTCAGGTCGCGCAGCGTGTCGAAGTCCATGTAGGCGTCCATGATCTGCTCGGCCGGCACCATCGGCACCGACGAGCCACCCGGGATCACGGCCTTGAGGTTTTCCCAGCCACCACGAATGCCGCCGCAATGCGTTTCGATCAGCTCACGGAACGTGACCGACATTTCCTCTTCAACGTTGCACGGTTTGTTCACGTGGCCGGAAATGCAGAACAGCTTCGTGCCCGAATTGTTCGGACGTCCGAAGCCTGCAAACCATTGTGCTCCCCGGCGCAGGATCGTCGGCACAACCGCAATCGATTCCACATTGTTCACGGTCGTCGGGCAGCCATACAGACCCGCATTCGCCGGGAACGGCGGCTTCAGGCGCGGCTGCCCCTTCTTGCCTTCAAGGCTTTCGAGCAGCGCGGTTTCCTCGCCGCAGATATAGGCGCCGGCGCCGTGGTGCACATACAGATCAAAGTCCCAGCCGTTCAGGTTGTTCTGGCCGATCAGCCGGGCCTCGTACGCCTCCTTGACCGCCGCTTCGAGCGCATGGCGCTCCGCGATGTATTCGCCCCGGATGTAGACATAGCATTTGTGGGCGCGCATCGCGCGGCTAGCCACCATGCAGCCTTCGATCAGCAGGTGCGGATCATGCCGCATGATCTCGCGGTCCTTGCAGGTACCGGGCTCGGACTCGTCGGCATTGACGACGAGATAGTGCGGACGGTCGCGCACTTCCTTCGGCATGAAGGTCCATTTCAGGCCCGTCGGGAACCCTGCCCCGCCCCGGCCGCGCAGACCGGAGGCCTTGATCTGGTCGCAAAGCCAGTCCGGGCCGAGATCCAGCATCTCTTTCGTCAGGTGCCATGCGCCGCGCTTCTTCGCGGCTTCAAGCCCCGGCGAGTGCAGGCCGTAGAGGTTCGTGAAGATGCGGTCCTTGTCCTGCAACATGGCTATTCCTTGATGTCCTTGCTGGAGGGTTCGTCACGCTTGGTATTGGTGGGCGCCGCTGCGTCCGGCTTTCCGGTGGCTTCAGGCGTCGTCACGCTCGGCGGCTGCGGCAGGTTCGGCAGAGCCGTCATTTTCGTCTTGCTCCCGTCGAACAGCGCCGGCTCCGACAAGACCGTGGTGCCGCCTTCCGGTGCGCTGTTGACGCGGTCAATCTGCGGGCCGGGCGTCACTTCTGCGCCGTGACGCAGCCGTGCGAGTATCTGTGACAGGGACTCGGCCGTGAGATCCTCGAAGTAATCATCATTGATCTGGACCATCGGCGCATTCACGCACGCGCCCAGACACTCGACCTCTTCCCAGGACAGGCGCTGGTCGTCGGTGACGAACATCGCCTTGCCGATCTCTTTCGCACAGACTTCCTTGAGTGATTCAGCCCCGCGCAACTGGCAGGGCGTGGTGCCGCACAATTGGATGTGGAACTTGCCGACCGGCTGCAGGCGGAACATCGTGTAGAAGGTCGCCACCTCATAGACCCGGATGTACGGCATCTCGAGCATGTCCGCGACGAGGCGCATGGCCGGCTCCGACAGCCAGCCGCCATTGTCCTTCTGCGCCAGCCAGAGCAGCGGGATCACCGCCGAACGCTGCTTGTCCGCCGGATACTTGCCGCGCCAGAACGCGATCTTCTCTTCCGTCTCGGGCTTGAAGGCGAACGTGGTTCCACCCGCCTCGATGTCAAACCGGCGCAAGGCCATCTATCGCTCCTTCGGCGCCGGCACGCTCACGTGCCCCGCCTCGTCAATTGGCCAGAAAGGATTGAACGCCACTTCCCAGGCGTTTCCTTCCGGGTCTGAAAAATATCCGGAATAGCCGCCCCAGGGCGCCTTGTGGGGCGTCTTGGTCACCCGCACACCTGCTGCTCCAAGGCGCGCGAAGATCGCATCCACCTCGGCTTCGCTCCGGGCATTGAAGGCCAGCGCAAACCCCTTGAACAAGCCGGCGCGGTCGGGCGCCATGCCTGCATCATCGGCAAGCTTCTTTTCGTCCCACAGGCCCAGCACGACGCCGCCCATGTTGAAAAAGGCAATCTCGCCTTTCATGCCGCGGTCCTCGAAACCGAGAACCTCCGTATAGAAACGGATCATGGCCGGCAGGTCCTTGACCCCCAGCGTGATGATCGACAGGCGCTGTTCGGGCAGAACCGGCATCAAACGGCCCCTGCGCGCGCGAAATCAACCCGCGCAATCTTGCCGGCCTTGATCGTGTAGATCGCCGCCACCTCGAAACGGTCACCGCCGGGCGCGCGTTCGACCTGCTCATGGTCGATCACGGTCGTGCCGAGGTCGATCCGGTTCACCAGTTTCGCGTGGTTCCTCGGAAACTCGTAGAACAGGTCTTCGTGCCGCTTGCGAATGGCCGCAAGACCCGCATGCGTGACATCGCCATTCAGTCCGGCCAGCACGGCGTCATCGGCATAGCAAGCCAGAAACGCTTCGATATCGTGGGCATTGTACGCGTCGAGCTGACGCTGGATCAATTCGGATGACACGCTCACCGGTCAATCTCCCCGAACACGATGTCGAGCGTCCCAAGTACGGCAGAAACGTCCGCCAGCTGATGGCCCTTGCAAAGGTGCTCCATTGCCTGGAGGTGCGGGTAGCCGGGCGCGCGGATCTTGGCGCGGTAGGGACGGTTTGTGCCATCCGCCACCAGGTAGACACCGAACTCACCTTTTGGCGCTTCGATGGCGGCGTAGCATTCGCCTTCCGGAACGTGGAACCCTTCCGTATACAGCTTGAAGTGGTGGATCAGGGCTTCCATGGAGTTCTTCATGTCGGCGCGGCGCGGCGGCGCCAGCTTGCTGCCCGCCATCAGAACCGGCCCCGGGCCAGCCTTCGCCAGCAGTTCAATGCACTGTTGCATGATCTTCACGGATTCCCGCATTTCTTCCATGCGGCAGACGTAGCGGTCGTAATTGTCGCCGTGCCTGCCGACCGGAACCTTGAAGTCGAGTTCCGAATAGCACTCGTAGGGCTGCGACCGGCGCAGGTCCCAGGCAAGGCCCGAGCCGCGCACCATCACGCCCGAGAAGCCCCATTCCATGATCGTGCGCTGATCCACCACGCCGATGTCGACGTTGCGCTGCTTGAAGATGCGGTTTTCGGTTACGAGGCTTTCGATCTGGTCGAGCTTGCCCGGGAACTGGTCACACCAGCTAGCGATGTCATCGATCAGCTTTTGAGTCAGATCCTGGTGCACACCGCCGGGGCGGAAGTAGGCCGCGTGCATGCGGCTGCCCGAGGCGCGCTCATAGAAAACACAAAGCTTCTCGCGCTCTTCGAAGCACCAGGTGATCGGCGTCAGGGCGCCGACGTCCATCACGCCGGTCCCGACGTTCAGGAGGTGGGACATGATCCGGCCCAGCTCGGAATACAGAACACGGATCAGGCTGGCGCGGCGCGGCACCTCGACCCCCAGCAGTTTCTCGATCGCCAGGCACCAGGCATGTTCCTGGTTCATCGGCGAGCAGTAATCGAGCCGGTCGAAGTAAGGCAGGCCCTGCAGGTAGGTCTTGTACTCCAGCAGTTTCTCGGTGCCGCGGTGCAACAGGCCGATATGGCTGTCGATACGGGTCACGACCTCGCCATCGAGATCCATGATCATCCGCAGCACGCCGTGCGCGGCCGGGTGCTGCGGCCCGAAATTCAGCGTGAACTTGCGGTCGTCTTCTTCGATCAGGTGGGCGGTATCGGCCATCGTCTTACTTGCCTTCGCCGGCTTTTTCGTCGCCCGGGATTTCGGCGGTCATGCCTTCCCATGGCGAGAGGAAATCAAAGTTGCGGTACTCCTGAACCAGCTTCACCGGCTCATAGACGACACGCTTTTCAAGGTCATCGAAGCGCACTTCGTAGTGACCCGTCAGCGGGAAATCCTTGCGCAGCGGAAAACCTTCAAATCCATAATCCGTCAGGATACGGCGCAGATCCGGATGATCGGAAAACTGGATGCCATACATGTCGAACGCCTCGCGCTCGAACCAGTTCGCCGACGGCCAGATCGCCACCGCGCTCGGGACCGCCGTTTCCTCATCCGTACGAATGCGGATGCGGATCCGGTGATTCATCCGCATCGACAGGAGGTGGTAGACCACCTCGAACCGCTCGTTGCGCTCGGGGTAATCAACGCCGCAGATATCGATCAGAGTCTCGAAATTGCATTGCTGGTCGTCGCGCAGGAAACGCAGCAGCGGCAGGATATGGTCGCGCTCGGCCAGCACGGTCAGCTCGCCCACGCGGATCTGCGTCGACCGCACCGCGTCCGGCAACCGGCTCTCGATATGCGCCGCAAGATCTACAAGGTTTTCGACGTTGATGTTCATGCGCCTTTACCGTTCAATCGAGCCTTCGCGGCGGATCTTCTTCTGCAGCTGCAGGAAGCCGTAGACCAGCGCTTCGGCCGTCGGCGGGCAGCCCGGCACGTAAATGTCCACCGGCACGATCCGGTCGCAGCCGCGTACGACGCTGTAGGAATAGTGGTAGTACCCGCCGCCATTCGCGCACGAGCCCATCGAGATCACGTAGCGCGGTTCCGGCATCTGATCGTAGACCTTGCGCAGCGCAGGCGCCATCTTGTTGGTCAGCGTACCGGCCACGATCATCACATCCGACTGGCGGGGTGAGCCGCGCGGCGCCATGCCGAATCGCTCGAGGTCATAGCGCGGGTTGCCTGCGTGCATCATTTCCACGGCGCAGCAGGCAAGACCGAACGTCATCCACATCAGCGATCCGGTGCGCGCCCAGGTGATCAGATCATCTGCTGCCGCAGTGAAATAGCCCTTGTCGGCCAACTGGTCAGACAAGCCGGTATAGAACGGATCGTCATTGCCTGGCTTGTAGCTGCCCTCGACGCCCGCCCGGGCTCCGCTCAGTGCGTAGGGTTTGTAAGAGGAGTCCGACATCATTCCCACTCCAGCGCGCCGCGGCGCCATTCGTAGATGAACCCGATGGTCAGGACACCGAGGAAACCGACCATCGACCAGAAGCCGAGAATGCCGATCTCGCCGAGGCTGACGGCCCAGGGAAACAGGAACGCAACCTCAAGGTCAAAAATGATGAACAGGATCGCCACCAGATAGAATCGCACGTCAAATTTCATCCGCGCATCATCAAAGGCGGGAAAGCCGCATTCATAGGCCGAGTTCTTCTCGGGATCCGGCCTCGAAGGCGCCAGCAGCACCGATCCCAGCACGAAGAGGCCGGAAATCACGGCCCCGATCACGAGGAAAAAGATCACGGGGAGATAGTCTAAGGCCAGACTCTCGACTTCGGACATGCTTGGTACCTCCAGGTACAGAGCCAACGGCCGCCCGATTAGGACGGTTTTCAGCAGCGCGCAACTCGAACGGCGCTCCGACTCTGCGGATTTCCACTATACTTGCCCTTGGTCCCGTTTCACGGGCAGCCGGCTGCGGCGGTGCGTCACGCTTGGACAGCGCCGGGGTCCGGCCGGCCCCGCCGGTCAAAGCCCCCGAACCTGCGCGAAG
>JBGSOU010000259.1:0-3267 GCA_041739025.1 Hyphomonas sp. | reverse complement strand
ATTGCCGGGCTGCTCTGGCTGGCGGCGGCGGCGACGATCTTTGACGGCCTCCAGGCGACGGCGTCGTTTGCGCTGCGCGCTCAGGGCATGGTCTGGCTGCCGAGCGCGATCCACATGGGATCGTTCTTCTTCGTGATGCTGCCGGCCGCGTACGGTCTGGGCATCGCGGCGCACCGGGGGCCGCAAGGGGTGCTTGAGGGCGCCTTCTTCGGCGTGCTGTTCGCCGGCGTGCTGCAGGTGATCCTGCTGGAATGGAAAGCGGCGCGCCCCGTGAAGGAACGCGCCGCCGGATCCGTCTTCGTGCCCCACTAGGGGGACGAGCGGCTTAGATGTCCTTGAGGACCGAAGCCGGCTTGAAGGCCGCCGAGGTTTTCTCGGGAATCTTGATCACTTCTTTGGTGGCCGGGTTACGGCCTTCACGAGCATTGCGCGTCTTGGCGACGAACGTGCCGAATCCAGCGATTGCAACTTGTTGGCGACTTTTCACGGCGCCTGCGATGGTGTCGAAGACAGCGTCAACGGCTTTGCCGGCGTCGCTCTGGGACATGCCACATTCCTGTGCCACCGCTTTGGTCAGTTCACCCTTGTTCATAGGGGTTCTCCTCTAGATTAAAATGACGCTTTCACGTCATTGCCGCGACTTACCCACGATTCGACTCGTGTGGATACGCCGGAGTCCCAGTAGACACGGGCTAAACGCCCAGAATCCACCCCTCTTCGCCGGTTACGGTGCCGATCTGTTCCCCGGAAAGCGATTTGCCTGTGGAAAACGCGGCGGCAAGACCGTTTTTCTCGTCCAGATCCGCGTAGTGACGGGCGATCTGGCGGACCTGGGCCTCGTCGGCGACCTCGCCTTTTTCAGGCTTGGGCTTGATCAGGGAGGGGTAGATTTCGGCGATGACGACGTCGACGTCCTCCAGCATTCCGGCGGTCAAGGGGCCGCCTTCGCCCAGTTCGAACGGCCATATCCGGGCGGTGGGCCAGGCCTGGCGCAGGGCATGGACATGGGGAATGCCGGTGAGACTCTGGCTGCCGACCGCGCCCGCACCGTAAAGTTGCCAGCACGACTTGGGCGACGCGCCCGGAATGGCGCGCAGCTGTTGCTCGGCGAGGCGGAATTCGGCGACCGGCTTGTCGGGCGTGAACTCGGGCCGTGTGGTCGACAGGGTCGTTGCCTTGTCGGCCGGCGGGGTCCCCCAGAACGGGAAAGGCCCTTTCGAGATCGTGTAGTTCAGGCCTGCGGCGATGGCGAAGCGCGGACGCGAATTGTTGTCCGGCTTGTCCTTGTAGCGCGTCGCGAGATGCGCGTGCATCGCGGCCCAGGGCGCCTGCCGTTCCGTGTCGAGGCCGAGGGCCTTCGCCGTGCCGGCGGGGTAGCCGAGCGAGAAGTCAAACCCGAGCAGCACCTTGTCGCCGCGCTTGGTCAGCTTGGCGACCATGTCTTCGAGAAAGGCGCGGGCCTTCAGGCGGGTGTCGATGTTCACCGCCTTGAACTGCAGCTTCAGGCGCGCGTCCTTGATCAGCATGCCGATCCAGATCGAGTTCGGGCCGAGCGCAGGCTTTGAGGCCGCACTCCAGTCCACCATGATGTAGGCGTCGAACAGGGCCATGGCGTCAGGCGAGCTTGACCAGCATCTTGCCGGTATTGGCGCCGGTGAAGAGGCCCAGGAAGGCCTCCGGCGCCTTTTCGATTCCGGTCATGACGGTTTCCTCGAATTTCATCTGGCCGGACGGGATCCACTTCGCCATGTCGGCCAGGAAGGCGGGCTGCAGGTCGGCATGGGTCGACACGATGAAGCCCTGCAGCTTCAGCTGCTTGCCGACGAGCTGGATCATGTTGTTCGGGCCGGTTGCGGGGGCGGTGTCATTGTACTGGGCAATCATGCCGCACAGCGCCATGCGGCCCATCGGGCGGGCGCACTCGATGGCGGCGGTCAGGTGGTCGCCGCCGACATTGTCGAAATACACGTCGATGCCCTTGGGCGAGGCCGCCTTCAGCGCCGCGATGAGGCCCTCAAGGCCGCCCGCTTTCTTGTAATCGATCACATGATCGGCGCCGAGCGACTTGACGAGGGCGCACTTGTCCGCGCCGCCCGCTGAGCCGATCACGGTGGCGCCCTTGATCTTGGCGATCTGCACGACGGTCGAGCCGACCGCGCCCGCGGCGCCGGAGACGAACACCACGTCAGACGGCTTCAGCTCGGCGACGCGCAGGAGGCCGGCATAGGCGGTGAGGCCCGGCATGCCCGCGACGCCGAGGAAGGCGCTTTCCGGCAGGCCGGTGGCGGGAAGTTTCTGCACCATCGCGGCGGCAGGCTTGGCGGTCCACGCCGTCCGCCAGCCGAGCATGGATGAGACGAGATCGCCGATCTTGAAGTCCGGGTGCGCGGAGGCCGAGACGCGCCCGACGGCGCCGCCCTGCAGCGTCTCGCCGATCTGGAAGGGCGGCACATAGCTTTCGCGGTCATACATGCGCCCGCGCATGTAGGGATCGACCGACATCCAGGTGTTCATGACCTGGATTTCACCGTCTGCGGGGGCCGGCACGTCGACCGTCAGGGACTGGAAGTCAGCCGTCTTCGGCATTCCGACCGGCCGCTGCGCAAGGGCCCATTCGGTGGAAGTAAGCTTCGACATGTCCGTCTCCTTGGTGGTCTCTTGTTTGTCCGTCCACATGGACCGGTGAGCGCGGCCTGTGAAGGGGGCGAGGTACGAAATTCGCCCCGGCGTCAATGCTTGTCGCCGCCGATTGCGAGGTTAGGGTGATCAAAACAATGCCGGGAGGGCGCTCATGAAATCGCGACATCTGGTCGATCCGGAACTGCTTGGCCTTGCCGAAGCTTTCCCGCCGCTCAATCTCAGCGTCGAGACGCTGGGCAGCATGCGCGCGATCATGAGCCAGACGCTGGTGATGGGCGACGCTGCGGCGATCGGCGTGACCAGGCGGGAAGTCACCGTGCCCGGGCTGGCCGGCGCGCCCGGCGTGCGCTGCCTCGTCTACGAACCGCCCGGCCAGGAAAGGAACCGCGCCGCGTTCCTGCAGATCCACGGGGGCGGATACGTTGCCGGCTCGCCCGAAGGATCGGACATCCGCAATCTCGGCATCTGTTCGAAGCTCGGGATCGTGGTCGTCTCGCCCGACTACCGGCTGGCGCCGGAGCACCCATATCCCGCGCCCCTCGACGACTGCATGGCGGCGTTCGACTGGATGGCGGCCAATCCGGCAACGCTCGGGATCGATCCCTCGCGCATCGCGGTCGGCGGAGA
>JBGSOU010000249.1:0-2052 GCA_041739025.1 Hyphomonas sp. | reverse complement strand
GAGCCCCTGCATGCCTGAGACGCTCGATTGCGTGACCTGCGGGGCGTGCTGCTTCAGCCGCAATCCGCGTTACCTGCCCCTGTTGCCGGAGGATGCCGGGCGGCGCCTGCCGGCGGCGAGCCTCTTCGACCATGAGGGGCGCACCTATGTGGACTTCAGCTGCGGGCGCTGCGTGCACCTGCAACTGGGGGACGGGAAGGCGATCTGCGCGGTTTACGAAGACCGCCCCGAAGCCTGCCGCGCCTTCCGGGCGGGCAGTTTCGAGTGCGGGAAGGCGCGGCGGGCGAACGGGGTATTGGGTGAGAGTTTGCGCGGCGCGGGCGAGCCCTGAAGCGTGTGAGCGCAACTTGATCCGGAGATGCCCTCCACATCCGCAGACAATCGTCTGCAGCGAACCCGGGCCTTGCGGTTCACCGAACCTTAAAAATTCGGAGACGAATGGTTGAAATTACAAGCTATTTATGGGAGTATTCGGGGTCAAACACGGGGGTGGGGTCATGAAAAACAGAAGTTTCCTGAAAATTGCAGTCGCTTGCGCGGCGATCCTGAGCTGTGGCGCGTGTCAGTCCGGTAACTTGAATCTCATGAACATGGTTCCCGGCGCACGCGCCCTTCCTGGCGGATCGATTGCCGATCTCAACCTTGAGCAGCTCAATGATGATTTTCGCGGCTCGTCACGCGATCAGCTGGTAGGGCGCGCGATTGCGCGGTCGAACAAGCTCTGCTCGGACTATATCGCGACAGTCAGCGCGACCGAGCGTGGTTTGAATACGGGACTGGGCGTATTCAGTACATTCGCGCACATGGGGGGGATTCTGGCCGATGGCACCGGCGCGAAAGCCGCCTGGGGCGCTTACGGCGTCGCGGCCGACGGAATTCAAGGCAATGTCCGGAAAGGGGTGTTCAAGGATAATGAGCCCACGGTCCTGATGGCCGCGATTCAGAAATTCAGAAGCGAAAAGTATGAGACGCTGGTCAAGAACATCAAGGACCCCACAAAATGGGAGGATTGGTCTTACGAGCTGCTGATGCCGGCGCTCGAGGAGTATCATTCGTCCTGTACGATTTCGAATGCGATCATCGAAGTTCAGCGGAGCGTTTCAACGCCCCAGACCCCAAAGTGATCTGACCGCAAGGCGCGGCCGGGCGAACGGGGGGGCCCGGACGGGGCTGAAAATGAAAGGCGTGTGCTTTCCGCGCGCGGCGGCTAGAACCGCGCAAAAGGCGGGGAGGCGCACATGGCACATATCTTCTTCTGGGCGGCGTCGGGCGTATGTGCGCTGACGGTGTTCATCCACGTGTTTCTCGGCGGGGCGAAATGGGTGCGGCCCTTCCTTGCGGTGGAGATGGAGCCGGGGCTGAAATGGCTCGGCTACCTGATGTGGCACCTCGGCACGGTCTCGACCCTGTTCCTGATGGCGGGCTTTGCGGCCGCCGCAATGAATGGTTCGAGGACGGACTATGCGATGATCGCCACCGCCGGCGCGGCGAGCTTCGTGGCCATGGCGGTGTGGACGGCGGTCAAATCCGGCTTACCGCCACAGCGGTTTCCGGTGATCTTCATGTTCTCGATTGTGACGGCGCTGGGGGTGGCGGGGTTGGTGGTGTAGCGCGGGTCTATTCGGCGGGCGGCGTGTACGGCGCGTGGGCGTAACTGACGATGCGGGCGATACGCCAGGCCTCGCCCTCCTGATGCCAGACGTGCAGGAAGCGGGCGATGCCGTGGGGGGCGGTGGCGCCGGCATTGGTGAACGTGTGCAGGCCGGTTTCGACCGCGCCATAACCGGGGATGGGCCAGACCTCGAGCGTGCCGGGCATGAGCTGGCGCGTGAAATTGTTGCAGACACTGTTGTTCACCGCGTCGACCGTGGCCGCGCGGCCGGCCGAGAGGCCGGCCTGGTCGTGGTAGAATTCGAGGCCGTCTTCGAGATACGCGCCGAAGGTCTCGCCGTCACAGGCATTGAACGCGGCGAACATCGCGGCGTCCTTCTCCGCGATTAGCGCGGTGAGGGCGGGATCGACCGCTTCGGGCGCGGGGGCCGGGGCGGCGGG
>JBGSOU010000234.1:0-1808 GCA_041739025.1 Hyphomonas sp. | reverse complement strand
GCGTGCCCGCCGCCGCGCCGGCCATCAGCACATTGCGGCGGCTCAGGCCGGCCCCGGCTTGCATTGGCGAAGTCTTCATTCCGCGTTTCCCTGCCCCGGCCTGGCTGCGGCCCGGGTCCCGTCGTGTTTTCGTGTTCTGCGGCCCATACTCGCCGCATGGTAACCGGTGTCAATACATAATCCGTTCCGCGCCCCTACCGGCGCACGTCGAGACTTCCGCCCGCCATCGCCGCCTCGACCTCGGCGGCCCGGACACGGTTGAAATCGCCCGGAATCGAGTGCTTCAGCGCGCCCGCTGCGACCGCGAAATCAATCGTGTATTGCAGGTCCCGGCCCTCGATCAGCCCGTGCAGCGCCCCGGCCGCAAACGCGTCCCCGCCACCAATCCGGTCCACCACGCCGGGCAATTCATGCACCGGAGACACCCAGCGCTGCTCGCGCGTCACAAGTTCGCCGGCAATCGCCTGATCGTCCACGGACGATTGCTGCCGCGTCGTCGCCGCAATCACCTCAAGGCGGGGAAAGGCTGCAAACGCCGCCTCGAATGCGCCTTCCCGGCTTTCGAAGCGGGACTTGAGGATCAGCGCAATGTCGCGCTCGTTGATGAAGGCGTAAGTTGCAGAGCTGAGGATCTCCCTCAGGATTGCCGGGCCGTCCCCGTCCCAGGCGTCCCACAGCAGGGTCCGGTAATTGCCGTCGAAGGATACCGGCACACCGGCCGCTGTCGCCGCTTTCACGGCGCGGATGGCGGCCTTGGCGGTCTTGGGACCGATCGCGGGCGTGACGCCGGAGATGTGGAAAAGCTCCGCCATTGGAAGGATCGTGTCCCAGTCGAGCGCCTCCGGCAGCGCCTCGGCAAAGGCAGACCCGTCCCGGTCATAGGTGATGGCGGCCGGGCGGCGCACTGCGCCGGGCTCGAGAAAGTAAAGACCCATCCGCCTCGGCGCGCGCAGCACCGCGCTGGTGGACACTCCGTGCCGGCGCAGCTCTCCCAGCGCAGCCGAACCGAGCGGGTTGTCTGACACCACGCTGGCGAAAGCCACGTGATGCCCGAAATTCGCCAGCGACACGGCGACATTCGCCTCCGCCCCGCCCACGCACACATCAAGAGAATGAGATTGCAGCAGCCGCTCGCTGCCCGGCGCGGTGAGGCGCAGCAGCAATTCGCCGAAACAGATGACACGCGCCATGGTACCGTTTCCCCCGCCGAGACTTACCGCGCGAGCCAGCCGCCGTCCACGGCGAGAACCGTGCCGTGGACATAGTCCGACGCCCCCGAGGCGAGGAACACCGCCGCGCCCGCAAGGTCGGACGGCTGCCCCCAGCGGCCTGCCGGAATGCGTCCGAGGATCTCGGTATTGCGCTTTTCGTCCGCCCGCAGAGCGTCCGTGTTGTTGGTGGCGAAATATCCCGGCGCAATCGCATTCACGTTGATGCCGTGCCTCGCCCATTCATTCGCGAGCAGCTTGGTCAGGCCCGCCAGCCCGCTCTTCGACGCCGTATAACTCGCCACGCGGATGCCGCCCTGGAACGACAGCATCGAGGCGATGTTGATGATCTTGCCGCCGTCTCCGCCCGCCACCATGCTGCGGGCGACCGCCTGGCTCAGGAAGAATACCGACTTGAGGTTCACATCCATCACCTCGTCCCATTCGGCCTCGGTGAAGTCGAGCGCGTCATTGCGTTTGATCGTGCCGGCATTGTTGACGAGAATGTTGACCGGCCCGAACGGCGCTTCCGCCCGCGCGGCCACGTCGCCGGCGGCCGAGGGCCGGGAGAAATCCGCCGGCACGAACGCAAACTTGCGC
>JBGSOU010000231.1:0-1906 GCA_041739025.1 Hyphomonas sp. | reverse complement strand
CTTCGCGGAAGACCGCGCCATTCTGGAAATGATCGCCGCCAACCGCATGGCGCACGGCGGCGCGCCGCTGGTTTTCACGCCGCAGGACCTGTTGCGCCCGGGCATCAACGCCATCCTCGAGGGTCGCCGCCCGCCCACGGCCAACGCGCGCATCGCGCTGAAGGTCTGACCCCATGTCCAACTTCGCGCGTACCTTGAATTTCACCTCCGCCAATGAGGACGGCGCTACCGAGCTTGCGGCGCTGGCGCTGACGCCGGATGACCATGTGCTCTGCCTGACCGCCAGCGGCGCGCGGCCACTGGACCTCCTGCTCGGCCGGCCGGCACAGATCACGGCGATCGACATCAACCCGGCGCAGAATGAACTTCTCCGCCTGAAGATCGCCGCCTATCGCGCGCTCGGCGATGACGCACTTTACGCCTATCTCGGCCTTGCCCCCACGCGCCACCGGCTTGACCTTCACACGCAGGTCTCCAGCCATCTGGCGCCCGCATCCCGCGCGTTCTGGGAAGGCCGGCGGCGCGCGATAGCCAGCGGCATCTGGCATTCAGGCCGCTGGGAACGTGTGCTTCGTCTCGGCGCCGCCGGCACACAGATGATCCGTACGCGGGCGATTGACCGTTTGTTCGAGGCCGCCACGTTGGACGCGCAGGCCGCACTCTGGCGCGATCACTTCGATGACGGCGTCTGGCACGGCGCCGTGCGTCTATTGTCGCAGCGCTGGTTCTGGACCCGACTGATCGGCGTGCCCGTCGGGGCCTTCCTGCCCCCGCCCGCCGAAAGCGAGGCCCGCCTCACCGGCCTCTTCCGGCGCGCCGCGCATTCCATTTTCTTCCGCGACTCGGACTTTGCGACGCTGCTCTTTCGCGGACGCCACACCGCAGGCGGCGCCCTGCCGCTACACCTGCGCCCCGAGAATCTCGGCCTCGTTCGCAAGCATCTGGACAACACCATGATCGCCGAAGCCGGGCTCGCAGATCTCGCCGGCACCGGCCTTGGCCCCTTCACCGCCTTCTCCCTTTCGGATTTCGGATCCTATTGCAGCCAGCCGGACTATGACGCCTGCTGGCGCGGCATCCTTGCCTCCGCCCTGCCCGGCGCGCGCTATTGCGAGCGCGTCTTCATGAACCCCGTGACCCCGTCCGCCGGCCTCGCCGCGTCGCTCGCGCCCGACACGGTCCGAAGCGCCGCTCTCAGCCGCGCCGACCGGGCGATCATCTACGACATCCGCTGCGGACACCTGACGGCCCCGGCATGAGGAGGATGGTGACCCCGGCGCGATTCGAACGCGCGGCCTACAGATTAGGAATCTGTCGCTCTATCCTGCTGAGCTACGGGATCGCCAAGGTCTCCCTTACGGGAAATCGGCGAGGATTTGAAGGCCGCGCTGCGCCGGCCCGCGAGACTCCGCTTGCGCGCGGGAAGTCCGCCGGGTGATAGAAGGCATCTGGGTGACGGGAACAGGCGGCGCGTGCGGCAGGCACTGGCAATCTTCATCAGTGTGATCGGCCTCGCCGCGTGCAGCGCAGCGAAGGATCCGCTTGAAGACCTCGCCGCCGGCGAGCGCGGCCGGGTCGTGCGCGTTTTTGATGGCGACGCGCTGGTGCTGGATACCGGCCAGAGCGTGCGCCTCGTCGGGATCGAAGCGCCGGCCGCACCCTACCGAGACCGGGAAGGCGAACCCGGCCACGAGGAGTCCAAACGCCTGCTGGAAGACATGGTGCTCGGCCGAGAGATCGAGCTGCGCTATGGCGGGCTGACCCGGGACCGGTATGACCGCGCGCTCGCCCAGGTCGTCACCACAGATGCGCTGGGCCCCCGCCTCTGGCTGAATGCCGAGATGGTGAAGAAGGGCGGCGCGCGGGTGCGTGTCTACCCCGATACCGCCGCCGCCAACGCCCCCCT
>JBGSOU010000212.1:0-3116 GCA_041739025.1 Hyphomonas sp. | reverse complement strand
GCAAAGCGCAGGGGCTGCGCGGCCAGCAGGGCCTTCGCCGCGGCACGTTCGGTTTCCGGAAAAGCGTCCGGATCGGCGCCCCAGGATTCGATCAGTTCAATCAGCCGGTCTTCGGTCATGCGCTGGTTCTCCCTTCCAGCAATTGTGCGCGCAAGGTGCGCCGCGCGCGGGCGAGCAGGCTTTCGAGGGCATCAACGCTGACCTCCAGTATTTCGGCGGCTTCCGCCTGTGAGTGGCCTTGCAGGGCGCACAGCGTCAAGGCGGCGCTCTGGCGTTCCGGCAGCGCGCTGATGGCGCTTTCGATGGCGGTCACACGTTGCCGCTGGTCGAGGGCGTCGTGCGGCGCGAGGCGCGGATCGGCCATATCGGGCAGTTCGCCCGGCAGGGATTCCTTGCGCTTGCGCAGCCGGTCATAACAAAGGTTCAACGCAACCCGGTGCAGCCAGGTCGAGAATTTGGCACGCGGCTCCCAGCCCGGCAGGGCTTTCCAGGCCCGCAGGAAGGTTTCCTGGGTCACGTCCTCGGCCTCCGTCCGGTCTGACAGCATGCGGGTCGCAAGACCGAGCACGCCGGGACTGTAACGATGGACAAGCGCCTGCACCGCAGCCGGGTCTCCCGCTGCGGCGCGTGTGATCTGGTCAAGGTCAGACGTGAAGGCCACGCAGCGCAGACTAGCCGATTCCGGACCGGAACCCCGATAGGCAATCGCAGGGTTGATGCAATCGCCACATCGAGGTTCCGGCCCGGCTCGGGGGGGCTTACTGTTCGGCCGGCTTGTCCCGCCATTTGCCACGGCTCTCCTTCATTGCGGCGCGCTGGGCTTCATGCTCTTCGGCCGAGATGCTGCCATCGCCGTTGGTATCCACCTTGCTGAACTGCTCGAGATGCTGGGCAGTGAATTCGACCTTGCTCAGGCGGCCGTCGGCATTGGTGTCCATCGCAGCGAAGCGCTCGGCGCCCTTTTCGGCCATCTTGTCCTTGCGGGCTTCCATCTTGGCCGGATCGCGTTCGCCGCGCGGCTTGGCCGGCATGTCCTTGCCGTCGTTCTTTTCGTCCCATTTGGCTTTCATGTCGTCGCGCCGGGCGTCCCGGTGCGCTTTCATTTCATCCTGGGTGAGGAAACCGTCCGTATTGGCGTCGATTTCGGCAAACATGACCTGCGCGGCCGCTTCGGCTTCGGCGCGGGTGACCACGCCATCGGCATTGGTGTCGATCTTGGCCATATGATCGCCGCCGCCCCGGTGACCGTGGGCCTGCGCAATCATTGGGACAGCCAGCGCGATGGTCAGCGCCGAGGCTGCAGCAAGTACGAGTTTCTTCATGGGTGATCTCCGTTTTTGATCCCAGCGACCATGAAACGGGCGGGCCTGGCTATTCCGTCGCCGGCAACTGCAGTTTTTCCCGCGCCAACGCGTGGATGCGCTGTTTCACGCCGCGCAGACGGTCTTCCAGCGCTTCGAAGTCCTCCTCCCCGGCGGCCCGGCACAGCCGGTTTTTCAAGCCTTCTGGCATCTTGGCATCGCCGGGCACGTTGCCAAGCGCGAGACGCTGCAGCTGCTGGATCGAGGAGAGAAGGTTGATCGCGGCCCGGAGGAAGTACCAGTCTTCGCTGCCGGGCTCATCTGCATCGGCCAGCCCGGACAGGGCGCGGCCGGTATTCGGGCGCACCAGATCCGGCCGGGCCCGCAGCAGCATTTCCTGTTGCGCCATGAACTCGATGTCGATCAGCCCGCCTTCGGCGGTCTTCATGTCCCAGAGCCCGGCGCCCGGCTTTTCCCGGTAAAGGGTCTGGCGCATGCCGGACACGTCCGCCGGGATCTGCTTGCGGCGCGGACTGCGGGCGCGGGCGCAGATCGCGTCGGCGGCCACGGTCTGGACCGTCTGGCCGAGATCGGCGTCGCCCGCCACAAAGCGCAACCGCGTGAGCGCCATGTGTTCCCAGGTCCAGGCCTCTTCCGTCTGATAGTGACGGAATGCGTCGAGGCTGACGGCAACCGGCCCCGCCCGGCCGGACGGCCGCAGGCGCATGTCGACCTCGTAGAGTTCGCCTTCCGCCGTGGGCGCCGTGAGACCCGTGATCAGGCGCTGCGTGAACCGGGTGAACCAGGTCTGCGCGCCGTCTGCGTCCGCATCATAGATGACGATCAGATCGAGATCCGATCCCGCCGTCATTTCTTCCCCGCCCAGCTTGCCCATGCCGAACACCGCCCAGCGGCCGGGCACCTCGCCATAGCGGCGGCGGGTTTCCTGCTGCCCGACCGCCGCCATGAAGGTGATCGTGTCATCGGCGAGTTTTGTCCACACGCTGGCCGCTTCCGCCGACGCGATCAGGCCGTGAAGCAGACGGTGCCCGGTGAGAAAACTCTGGTCGCGGTGATACCGGCGCCAGTCGTCGAGCGCGGCGTCGAATGACCGGATGGCAGACGCTTCCGGGGGGACAGGAATGGCGTTCGAGACAAGCGATTCCAGCAAGTCCGGCCGCCGCGCCAGAATGCGGGCGAGACGCGGCGCAAGCGCCAGCGTGGCGACCAGATCGGAGAGCAGGTCCGGCTTTGCGAGCAGCATGGACAGCGTCTGCACGCCCGAGGACAGGCCTTCGAAGAAGCGCGAGTACCAGCGAAACGCCTCGTCCGGTTCGCCCGT
Source organism: Hyphomonas sp. (assembly GCA_041739025.1). Taxonomy (GTDB): domain Bacteria; phylum Pseudomonadota; class Alphaproteobacteria; order Caulobacterales; family Hyphomonadaceae; genus Hyphomonas. Next base: position 473 of record JBGSOU010000212.1, on the reverse strand, counting down.
GCCCCCCATCGCCTCCAGCAGGCTGGGCAAAATTGCCGTCAACAGCTCCCGCCCACGCGCCGTACGCGTTGCCGGAACGCCGCCCCGGTGCCACTTGCGGATTGTATCGATCGCTGAGGATGGCTCCGAGAAGCCGAGACCCGCCAGCGTTTTTACCGTACCCGGATCATCATCAACGCCCGTAAACACGAGGTTTCCAAGCACATGATCTTCTGAAGCGCGGCTTTCCTGGGCAAAGAGGCCGTCATAGGCTGACTGCACCTGACGCCGGGTTTCCAGAAGGTCACGGTCGAATTCCGCCAGTCCGCCATAGCCGCACAGACAGGCGAGACTTTCTCGCTCGGCCGGATCGGCGGGGACCGTGTGGGTCTGCTCGTCGTTGCGCATCTGGATCCGGTGCTCGACATTGCGCAGCGCCCTGTAGGCCGCCTCCAGCGTGTCGGCCGTCGTGCGCGCGACCACGCCCGCATCAG
>JBGSOU010000183.1:0-3047 GCA_041739025.1 Hyphomonas sp. | reverse complement strand
GGCCGGGATCGATCCCGCCCGGATGGCGGTGGCGGGCGACAGCGCCGGCGGCAACCTCGCGGCCTATCTCTGTCAGGAGATGGTCCGCGCGCGCGGCCCGAAACCGGCCTTCCAGTTGCTGCTCTATCCCCTGCTGCAATTTGCCGACATCCGCTCGAAGAAAATGTCTCCCCAGGAAAGCGGCTTTTTCATCTCGGCCAGTCTGTTCGAGTTCTTCCGCAGCCATTACCTGGCCGATCCCGCCCGGAGCATGGACCGCCGCATGTCACCCTTGTTCTCGCCGCTGGAGGACCTGAAAGGCCTGCCACCCGCGCACATCATCGTGTGCGGCTGGGATCCCCTGCATGACGAAGGCATTGCCTACGCCGCCAAGCTGCGCAGCCTCGGCGTTCACACCACCGAGCGCGAATACAGCTCGATGGTGCACGGCTTCCTCAACCTGACGCACATTTCGTCCACCGCCCGGCTGGCCGCACGCGAAGCGGGCGCTGTTACCGGACGGGCTCTCGGCGCGCTCTGAGCGGGACATGACAACCTTGTAAGCCGGCCGGGCAGTTGGCGAGGGCAAAACCGCCGAAACCCCAGCCGTAACAAGGCGCTGAAGATTTTCTATATTATCATGGCCCTCTCATGCAGGTATGCGGAGCCGAGCGCTCCACAAGATTCCGCCCAGAGGAACACCCTGAACATGAAACTCAGCAGACCCCTGCTGTCGTCGGCATCGGCGGCACTGATTGCATTTGTGCCTGCCCATGCGCAGGTTGCCGGCGCACCCGAGCGCGATTCCGCGGTCGAGCGTGTGCTCGACACCGTTTCTGTCACGGCCACCAAGAAAGCCGATGTCGAGAACGTCCAATCCGTTCCGGTCGCGATCACCGCGTTCAACGCGGAGACGCTCGAAGCGCTTCAGGTACGTGACATCCAGAGCCTGTCCTACGCCTCGCCGAACGTGCAGCTCGAAGACATCGGCACGGCGCGCGGCACCGCCAACTTCTCGATCCGCGGCCTCGGCATCAATTCGTCGATCCCGTCTGTCGATCCCACGGTCGGCGTGTTTGTCGACGGGGTTTATCTCGGCATCAACAGCGGCGTCGTGCTTGACCTGTTCGACCTCGACAGCGTCGAGATCCTGCGTGGTCCACAAGGCCTGCTGTTCGGCCGCAACACCACCGGCGGTGCGGTCCTGATCAACACTGGCAACCCGACCGACACCTTCCAGTACAAGGCAAAAGCCACCTATGAAGGCCCGGTCGATGACGGCCGCGGCGGCCCCTCCTCGACCCTCCAGGCCGGCGTGTCCGGCCCGATCATCGAAGGCCTCCTGAACGGCAAGATCGGCGCCTACTACAATTACGATTCCGGCTACTTCAACAACAAGTACGACAACTCGAACATCGGTGAGGCCCAGACCTACATCGTGCGCGGCGCGCTGGAATTCACGCCGACTGACGACTTCACCCTGCTCGGCAAGCTGGAATCCTTCACCACCCAGACCGACGGCCCGGCTGCGAAGAACTCCGGCGTCTACGACCGCGACAATTTCGATCTCGCCGTCGACAATATCGGCCGCTACCAGGCCGACACGACCTTCGCCACGCTGCGCGCCGACTATGACGTGAGCTTCGGCAATGGCCGCATCACCAACATCTTCGGCTACCGCGACCTCGATTCGACCTCGAACGGTGACATCGACGCCCTGCCGCTGTTCCTGTTCCACTCGGATACCGAACTCGTCCAGGAGCAGTACTCGAACGAGCTGCGCTATGCCGGCACGTTCGGCAAGGCCGACGTCACCACGGGCGTGTTCTGGTTCAACCAGGAAATCGCCTACACCGAACGCCGCAACCTGCCGACCGTCACGGCGGCCCAGTTCAACGGCGGCGGCCGTCAGGACCACACCGTGTACGGCATCTTCGGCCAGGTCGATTATGCGTTCACGGACAAATGGACCGGTATCTTCGGCCTGCGCTATGGCACGGAAGAAAAGACCGCAGACATCACCTACGTGCGCCCGCGCCCGTTCTGCTCGGTGGTCGACAATACCTGCCCGACGACGGGCACCAACCCCTTCGTGCCCGGTGAGCCGAACGGCTTCACCGACTCGCAGGACTGGTCGAACCTGAACCCGAAGATCGGCTTCCAGTACACGCCGACCGACCTGATGCAGATCTATGGCCACTACACCCAGGGCGTGCGCTCGGGCGGCTACAACTTCCGCATCACCAACGCTGTCGCCTTCGAGGCCTTGTTCCCGGCCGGCAGCAGCCGCGCCTTCGATGAGGAAGAAGTGAACGCCTACGAGGTCGGCTTCAAATACGAGACGCAGGACCGCAAGGGCCAGCTCAACGCCGCCGTGTTCCTGAACGACATCAAGAACATGCAGCGCGAGCTCAACCTGTCCTCGCCTTCCTCGGGCGTGGCCCAGACGATCATCAACACGGCCGACGCCGAAATCCTCGGCTTCGAAGCCGAAGGCCGCTACGCGCTCACCGACAACCTGTTGCTGACCGCGAACATCGGTATCCTCGACGCCGAATACACCAATGTGAAGTTCGACATCTCGGGTAACGGTTCGGTGGGTCCGGAAGACCTCGCCCTCGCCCTGCCCCGCGTGCCGGAAACCACCTACGGCTTCGGCCTGCTGCATGATCTCGATCTTGCAGAGCGCGGGTCGCTCGTCTCGCGCGTCAGCTTCCAGCACCGCGACGAGTTTGCGTACACGGACAACAATTTCGGCTACATCAACGAAGCTGACCAGGTTGATGCAAACTTCACCTGGAACACGCCGTATGAAGGCCTGTCGGTCTCGCTGTTCGGCAAGAACCTGCTCGACGAGGTCGTCTCCGGCGGCGATACACAAGTGCCGTTCGGCGGCTCGCTTGCGCCGCTGGTTCCGGATGGCCAGAACCTGTCGAACGGCGTCAACGCCCCGTTCGATCCGAACCCGGCCGCCGGCACTTTCCAGCCGCTGCAACCGGGCCGCACCAACGGCATCGAGTTCACCATCCGCGGCTAAGGCCCCGGGTCCTCAAACCGGAAAGGGCGGG
>JBGSOU010000125.1:0-1544 GCA_041739025.1 Hyphomonas sp. | reverse complement strand
GGCCGGGCAGCTGAAGAAATGCCGGCCTGTGCCGCGCCGCGCGCCTTCGGTTTCGATGGCCCAGAGGCCGTCGGCGGCGCCGGTCGCGTCATTGCCATCGGTGGAGACCCAGAGGCGGCCCTGGGCATCGACCGCGCAATTGTCGGGGCTCGCAAGCCAGCCATCCTGCGAGGTAAGCGGGTTCCAGGTGGCGCCAACTTCGGCAATGGCGGGATCGCCGCAGCGCACGAGGATGTCCCAGCGCGAGGTTTCGGAGGTGAAGTCGCCGCCGGGTTCGGTGATCTCGATGATGTGGCCGAAGCGGTTTGACGCGCGCGGATTGGCGGCGTCGGTCTCGCCGGCCTTGCGCTTGTCATTGTTGGTGAGCATCACCCAGACGCGGCCGGATGCCGGATCAGGCTCGATGTCTTCCGGGCGGTCCATCGGCGTGGCGCCCAGCACGTCGCCGGCGCGGCGCGCCTCGATCACGACATCGGCCTGCGAGTGGAAGCCGTTTTCGGCCGTCAGGGGACCGGCGCCGTACACGAGCGGTAGCCAGGTGACGGTGCCGTCTGCGTCGAAGCGGGCGACGTACAGCGTGCCGGTATCGAGCAGGTCCGCATTGGCAGCGCGGTCGCCGGGAACGTAGCGGCCGGCGGTGACGAACTTGTAGACATAGTCGAAGCGCTGGTCGTCGCCGGAATAGATGACCACGCGGCCATCGGGGGCGACAACGGTTTCGGCGCCTTCGTGCTTGAAGCGGCCGAGCGCGGTGCGTTTCCGGGGCAGGCTGAGCGGATCGAGGGGATCGACCTCGACGATCCAGCCAAAGCGGTTGGGCTCGTTCGGCGCCTTGGCGAGATTGAACCGGTCAATGTGCCGGCCCCACTGGAAGGAGGCACCGGGAATGCCCATGCGCTTGTAATTGGCGGCTTCCGGATGATCCGCAGGCAGATCACCGAGGAAGTTGCCGTTGATGTTCTCTTCCGCCATCAGGTAGGTGCCCCAGGGCGTGATGCCGCCGGCGCAATTGTTCATGGTGCCGAGCACGGTGGTGCCTTCCGGATCATCGGCCGTCTTGAGGCGGTCATGCCCTGCCGCCGGGCCGGTGATCCGGATCGGCGTCTCCGCCGTGATGCGGCGGTTGAGCGGCGCGCCAACGACCGGCGCCCAGCCGTCCGGGCCATTCCGGATCTCGACCAGCGTGCCGCCATGCGCGGCGATCTCGGTGAGGCAGATCTCTTTCGTCACGGAGCCCGGAAAGCCCGCCGCGACGTTCGGGAACATCAGTTCGGTATTGGTGTATTCATGGTTGATGCAGAGCAAGCCGCGCGCGGCGCCGCCGGAATCGGGCGCCAGCGGAACGAAGCCGATGAAGTCATTGTTGTAGCCGAACTGGCGGCGCTGGGCCGCGGCGGACTGGTTCAGGGGGTCGAAGGCCGGGCTGTCGGCAAACAAAGGATCGCCCCAGCGCAGCAGCAGGTGGGCGGTGTAGCCTTCGGCGACATGGTGGGTCTGGTCGAGGCCCCGCGCGAGTTCCGGGAAGCTGAAGGCGGGCGCCGGGC
>JBGSOU010000109.1:0-4480 GCA_041739025.1 Hyphomonas sp. | reverse complement strand
CATGCGTCAGGTGCACGTCTCCCCCGGCATCGGCCCGGGCCAGCAGCGCCTCGGCGAGGCGCGACTCGATGCTGGCCGAAGCCAGCGATTCCACCAGATGTTCGAAATCGGCAAACCGGTGCGCGACCGCCATGAACACGGTGCGCCGGAAGTCCGGGTCGCTGGCAAGGCGGCGCTCATATTCGGCGGGCGGGATCAGTTCACCCTTCAGCTCGGTTTCGGCGACGCCTTCGGCCGAGTAGACGCGCCCTTCGGCGAGGCAGGTGAAGGTCTGCAGGCAGACATCACCGGGATGCACACGGTAGAGCACGATTTCGCGCCCGCCGGGACTGGTCAGCGACACGCGGATGGAGCCTTCGGACAGCCTGACGAAACCCGAGCAGACGTCATCCGGGCGGAACAGGACCGTGCCCGCCGGACAGACGAGCGGCCGGGCGCCGGAAGAGATCAATGGCGTCATGGACATGCCCCATAATGAAAAAGGGCGGCCTGTCCTGCAAGCCGCCCTTTGAAATGCCTGAAATCCGCTGCGGACGTCAGCCCGCCTTCATCTCGTCGAAGGCGAGGTCCTTGTCGACGCGCACGTCCTGCGGAAGGCCCAGCACGCGCTCGGCGATGATGTTCTTGAGGATCTCGTCCGTGCCGCCGGCAATGCGAAGGCCGGGCGCCCACATGAAGCTCTGCTGGAAGATCGCGTCGGCCGGCATCCGGTCCTGTTCGGTGATGATGCCGAAATGGTCCTGCATCTCGATCGCCGAGTTGCAGATATCCTGCAGGTGGTTGGCGGTGATGATCTTGCCGATCGAGTTTTCCGGACCCGGTGTCTGGCCGCGCGACAGGGCGGTCTGCGTCCGGAATTTCGTCAGCTTGTAGCCTTGCGCGGCGACATACCAGTCGGCGAGCTTTTCGCGGAAGGCCTGGTCGCTCATCGAGCCGGCCTGCTTGGCATAGGCCATGATCTCGCCCCAGTCCGGGCCGGGCGATCCGCCAACCGCAAGGCGCTCGTTCATCAGGGTGACGAGGGCCACTTTCCAGCCGGCACCGACTTCGCCGAGACGGTCCGTATCCGGAATGCGCACGTCGGTGAAATAGACTTCGTTGAATTCGCGGCCACCGGAGGCCTGGTGGATCGGGCGGACTTCAACGCCGGCCTGCTTCATGTTGACGATGAACATGGTGAGGCCCTTGTGTTTCGGAACCTTCGGGTTCGTCCGCACGAGCAGGATGCCGTAGTCGGAATAGTGTGCGCCGGAGGTCCAGACTTTCTGGCCGTTGATCACCCAGGTGTCGCCGTCCTTGACCGCCTTGGTCTTCAGGCCCGCCACGTCGGAGCCGGCCGACGGCTCGGAGAAGAGCTGGCACCAGATTTCCTCGCCGAACAGGGCTTTCTGGACGTAGCGCGCCTTGTGCTCGTCCGAACCGAAAGCGATCACGGTGGGAATGCACATGCCGAGGCCGATGGCGAAGGGGCCGGTCGGGGCGTCGAACTTCGATTCTTCCTGGCCCCAGATGACGGCTTCCATCGAGGTGCCGCCGCGCCCGCCCCATTCCTTCGGCCAGGTGATCTGGGCGAACTTGTTCTCGGCCTTGATGCGCTGCCAGTCCTTGGCACGCTTCAGCGCGGACTCGCCGGAGCCGGCCCGCGGACGGGCGCCGGTCTTCAGTTCAAGATGTTTCGACAGGAAGGCGTGGGCTTCCTCGCGGAAGGCGGCTTCGGCGGGTGTGTCATTGAAGTCCATGTCGGTCTCCGTTTCTTCAGGGGGCAGAGGGTTGCTTACGGCCCGGCGGGCCGTTCAGATCTTGGTAAAAATATTTTTGTGTGAACGCTTGCTGACAAGCCGTTGCCATATTCCATCCCGAATTGGGGCGTCGTATGTCGTTCGTGCGCCGGGGTGACGAGCGATGGGCTTGCACCCGCGGCGCAGTAGAAAGGGACACTCTCTCATGTCGAAGATTCTTGCGCACACTCGCCGCATCGCCGCAGCCTCGGCTGCCTCCATGCTCATTGCCGGTTTCGCGCATGCAGGCGTTGAGCTTAAAGTTGGCGGCGACAAGGTTGCCGCAACGGCCGTGACGTTCTCGGTTTCGCAGCAGCCGGTCTATGACCCGGTCACCTACCTGCCGGTCGAGCCCGCGAAATCCACCCTGTATGCCGGTGGCATCTACGTGACCCGCAATTTCGACACCGCGTCGGTGAAGGTCATCAAGAACATCGTCAACGCCACGCCGGTTCCGGCCGTCGAAATCACCATCACCACGGACGGCTCGGCCGACAAGCAGGTCTGGACGCTCACCGAGGCGGTGCTGAACAACTACTCGACCTATACCGGCGAAAACGCGCAGGTCGTCGAGAACTTCGACATCACCTACAAGACCGCCAAACTGGAAGTCTACACCGGCGGCGCCAGCAAGCCGTCCGATTCGGTCACCTGGAACGCGCCTGAGCCCGTTGCCGCCGTGACCTATACCGGCGAATAAGCCAGCACCTTGCGGACGGCGGGAGATCTCCCGCCGTCCGATCCGTGCCGGGGTCAGGGCCTCAGGCCGCATTCTTCGCCTCGAGCGCGCGCACCAGTTTCTCTTTCCAGACCTTGGGCGAGCCGGCCTGCACTGCCAGCAGCTTGGCGCGGCGGTAATAGAGGTGGCAGTCGATTTCCCAGGTGAAGCCCATCCCGCCATGCGTCTGGATGTTTTCCTTCGAGGCAAACCAGAAGGCTTCTGACGACGCGACACGGGCGGCTGCCGCCGCTTCCGGCAGTTCCGCCGCATCGGTCGAGAGGGCCCAGGCGCCGTAATAGGCGTTGGAGCGGGCCACTTCGTTCTTCACGTACATGTCGGCCAGCTTGTGCTTGATGGCTTGGTTGCCACCGATCGGGCGGCCGAAGGCGTAGCGGGTCTTGGCATACTCGTTGGCCATGTCGAGGCAGACCGAGGCGCCGCCCAGTTGCTCGAACGCGATCAGCACGGCCACGCGGTCCATCAGCTGGGCGTTCAGCGCCTCGCCTTCGCCCTTGGCGCCGAGGCGTTCGGCCGGTGCACCGTCGAACTGGATCTCGGCATGGCTACGGGTGGGGTCGATGGTCTGCACGCTCTTGCGGGTCACGCCGGGGCCGGACAGGTCGACCAGCACGAGCGCGGCGGACTTGCCTTCCTTGGCAAGGACGACGGCGTGGGTGGCGATGTCGCCGTCGGTCACCGGAATTTTCAGGCCGGTCAGCGTCTTGCCGTCGAAGGTGGTACGCAGGCTGGCCGTATCCGGATGGCCGGGGCCTTCGGAGGCGGCATAGGCGCCGATGATCTCGCCGGCGGCAATGCGGGGCAGGATGGCGGCTTTCTGGGTCTCGCTGCCGCCCAGTTTCACCGCTTCGGTAAGGAAATAGGCGGTCGAGGCAAACGGCACGGGCGCAATGGCGCGGCCCATCTCTTCGGCCAGCACGCACATTTCCAGCATGCCGAGGCCGAGGCCGCCATGTTCTTCCGGAATCGCCGCGCCCAGCCAGCCCATCTCGCCGACCTTCTTCCAGAGGTCCTTGTGATAGGCGACCGCGTCGTCGTTCAGCACCTTGCGGACTTCCGTGGTCGGGCTCTGGGCCGACAGGAATTTCCGGGCTTCCCCGGCGAGGTACTTCTGGTCTTCGGAGAAATCAAAGTTCATGGCGCGTCTGGCTCCCTGTCGCCCTTCGGGGCGTGCTCGTTATCTCGGATAACCCATAGAATATCTCACTTTACGCGCGCGGAAAGCCGTTCCCCAGCGGCAATGGCCGCCGCGTCATCCGATTGAATTTCAACGATTCGATTCACCGCTCGGGCATCTTCCTGTGCGACATTCGGGATTGATTGAGGAGAGACAACATGGCGAAGGCCCTGTTCCACAAATCGCAGCGCGTGTTCGTGAAGCCGGTCGGCACCTGGGCGGTGATCGAGACCGTCGTTCCCCACTGGGTCAAGGACGTCAACGAACCGCTGCGCATCACCTATGATTGCGGGCTTGGCCGCGCCTTCCAGGCGCACGAGCTGTCTTCCGAGCAGGCCGTGCACAACCAGAACCGCATCGTGGACGGCGATGAAGACATGATGCTCGAGCACTGGCACATCGACCGGCGCACCATCAAATGGCGTCCGAGCGAGTTTGGCGTCACGCTGGCCAACCCGGGCACCTATCCGGTGGTCGCCACCGACGAGGGCGCGGCCGGCGGCTGGCGTGTCAGCGGCGGCGAGTATGACCGCGACCCCCAGCGCATCGAGCATGAAGCCCGGATGATCGTGCATACGCCCGAGCTGATGCGCATCGCGCGCCGGATTGCGGAATACGCCTCGGACCATCCGGACGCGATGCCCGGCGAGCTGAAGCCCGTGGCTCAGACCTGCGCGAGCATCCTGCGCAACGTCTACCGCCTCGACGAAGAGGTCACGGTCGCCGCCGAGTGACCGGCGATCACGCGCGCCGCGTGCGGGCGATGAACCAGACCAGCAGATAGCC
>JBGSOU010000047.1:0-2158 GCA_041739025.1 Hyphomonas sp. | reverse complement strand
CGACGCTGGCGGGGAGCGCGATCGCCAGGGCGAACAGCGGCGCGGCCAGCCGGGCGGAGATGCCTCGGGCCATGGGGGGCCTTCCTTGTCCGGTGTGGGCGCGCATCATAGCCAGCGTCGCGGTGACAGGGGTGACTGGCTGGTCACTGTGGTGTCGTCGCCGATCGTTGTTAGGATGCTTGCCATCCGACAAAAGAGCCTTCCCATGGCCAGAGAGTCATCCTGCGCCCCGCACGCTCAGCTGGACGCATCGTGAAATACGACGAGGTAGACCAGTACCTGCTCGATATCGAGGCCGAATTCGAGGGCATGGCGCGGGCCTGCGGTACCCACATCGGTTTCTACCTGACCTGGCTCGCGATGCAGTCGATGCTGGCCGAGGGTCTCGCGCCGCACGCGGAGGCCGTGCGCCAGCGAAAGCTGACGGGGCGCGAACTGCTGATGGCGAATTGCGACGACAAGCTGCTGGACGACGACCTCAACGCCCGCGGCAACGCGTTCACGCGGGTGTACTACCCGAGCCGCTTCCACGCCGACTACGCGCGCGTCTTTGGTATTGCCGAGCACCCGCCGGAGGCCTTCTTCCAGGTCGAGGACAGCTGGGCGAACTACGATCGCTTGGCGGCCGTGCTCGACGCTCGCCTGCGCGAGGCAGAGGAACTTGCCGCGCGGCCGGCCAGGGAGGAACTGCTTCGCGACCTGGAGGCCGCGTTCCGGCCCGTGCTCGAGAGCCTCGGCTTCCAACGCTCGCCGACCTGGCTGGACAAGAATGCCGGCGTTTTCGAGGTCCGGGGCCCGTGGGGAGAGCACCGCATCGCGCTGTACGCGGTCGACCGGCCCGGATTCGTGTTCGGCTTGCAGGTCGAAGTCTCGAGCCGGCTGCTGGCCTTGGCGAAGGTCCTCCGCGAGGACCTCGTCCTGGAGTACGAGCGCATCTCGGCGGAACCCCCGAGTACCACGAACTTGCCGCTGGAGAGCTGGTTCGGCACCGACCGCTCGTTGCTGCAGCCGTGGTCCCGCGATCCGCGCATCCTCGAGGTGAACGACCGGTTGCGCTCTTCGCGGCTGGTGGCGGCCTTGGGCCAGACTGCGGCGGTCACGTTGCCCCTGCTGCTGCGGCCGTTGCAGACCTTGCAGGGCTACAACGCCGTCTACAACACGCAGCCGCGCAGCGCCTCGCGCTACTTCAGTGGCTACCTCGACCGCGCGCCGTTGTTGTGCGCAGAGTTGGTGGGTAATCCGCGCCTGCTGGACCTGTGCAGCGAGACCGAGGCGGCGCTGGACGCGCTGGTGCCCGGCCACGAACATATTGCCGAACAGCTGCATGCCATGCGGCAGTGCATCGGGCGCATCCGGGCCCGCGCTGCCGGACGCCGGGGGAAGTAGGCCGCGACGGGCACGAGCCTGGTTGCATTGAGTGGGAATGATCGAGGCCTGGCGCCACTCGCGCCTCAGTGCAGCTTCACCCGCGGCTCGGTCGAACGCGAGATCGAGCGGCCGAGCGTCGCCAGCGCGGTCTTCCAGAAGCCGTGCAGCGTGACCTCGTGCATCTTGTACAGCGACAGGTACATCAGGCGGGCGAACAGGCCCTCCAGCCAGATGTTGCCGCCCTGGAAGTTGGCCATCAGGTTGCCGACCGTCGTATAGGTGCCCAGTGACACGAGCGACCCGAAGTCGCGATAGCGCCACGGTCCCGGCTCGCCACCCGACAGCAGACCCCTGAAGGTTCCGTAGAGGTGTCCGGCCTGCTGGTGGGCCGCCTGGGCGCGCGGCGGGACGTTGCGTCCCGGATGGCCCTCCCACGGAATCGCCGCGCAGTCGCCGATCGCGAAGATCCGGTCGTCGTCGAACGACTGCAGGGTGGGCCGGACGAGGATCTGGTTGAGCGGATTGACCTGCAGGCCGATGTCACGCAGGAAGGGCGGCGCCTTGACCCCCGCCGCCCACACGACCATCTCCGCTTCGATCAGCTTGCCGTCGGCCAGCCGGACCGCGCGCGGCAAGACCTCGGCGACGCGCGCGTTGACGTGAACGGCGACGTCGAGCTTGCGGAGCATCCGATGGGCCGCGCCCGAAATGCGCTCAGGCAATGCCGGCAGGATCCGCGGCGCGGCCTCGATCAGGTGCAGCCGAACCTGCCGGTCGGGGTCGAAGATCG
>JBGSOU010000022.1:0-2715 GCA_041739025.1 Hyphomonas sp. | reverse complement strand
CCTGCGCGACGAGGCGGGCAAGGTCGTGGCGACCGAGTACAGTTTTGTGACGCCGGGCACGCTCGAGCCCGGTGGCTCCGGCCAGTTCGGCGTGGTCGTCGAACCTGCGCCGGTCGAAAGTTTTGAAATCGTCGTCAGCTTCGTCGAGCGGTCCGCCGTACCCGACGAGCCGCCGGTCGTGGAGACCGCTCCGCGGCTGGACGATGTGCAACCCGAACCTGAGGATCCGGTCTGAGATGAATGCCACCTTGCCCAAAATCGATGTCGTGCTGTCCGAAGCTGACCTGATGGCCAGCGTCGAAGCGCTCGCCGACCGCCTGGCGCCGCGCCTCGCCGGCGAATGGACGGCGGTGTCGATCCTGATCGGGGCCACGCCCTTCACGTCCGACCTGATGAAGGCCCTTGCCCGGCGCCACATCCATCCGATGCTCGATGTGCTTTGGCTGGAAAGCTATCATGACGAGCGGGAAAGCTCGGGCCGCGTGGTCGTGCGGGCGGATGTTTCGCGCAAGGTCGAAGGGCGCGGCATCGTGCTGATCGACGATGTGTTCGATACAGGCCGCACACTTGATTTCGCCAAGCAGCACCTCATCGCCAAAGGCGCGCGCGAGGTGCTGACCGTGGCACTGACGCAGAAGCCCTGGGCGCCGCGCGGCGAGGCGGGCGTCGATTTCTGCGCCTTCGATGCGCCGGGCCGCTTCCTCGTCGGCTACGGCATGGACGATGCGGGCCTGTACCGCGGCCTGCCCTATATCGGCGCGCTGGACTGAGACCGGACGGCCTCAGGTCACCGCGTACCAGAGGCACGCGGCGGCCGTGGCCAGCATCGCGATCATGCACACAAGCGTGCCGAAGTAGCGGCCTGGGCTCGTGCCGGACGAGCCGCCGAGGCCGGCGGCATGCAGGATACGCCCGACCAGGAAGGTTGCCCCAAGGGCGTGGATCACGAGCGCGGGCGCGTCCAGCAGTCCGAGGCCGATCAGCCCCAGCACCACAATCGGCACGTCCTCAACGGCATTGCCCTGAACCCGGATCGCGCGCTGCATCGCTTCATTGCCGCCGTCCCCGAACATCACGTTCTGACCCATGCGGCCCCGGATGACGTTTATTTTCAGGATCAGCATCAGAAGGCCGAACAGGCCGGCATAGAGGGTGGCAGTCGCAATGGCGGTCATGAGGGTGTCTCCGGTTTCGCGGCGACCTTAGCGAGGTTCGCCGGAACGTCATCCGGAATCTGAGCGTGTTTCAGACGCTGCGGTCCTGGCTACCAGGCGCCGATATTCGGCGCGCTCGCCCAAGGCTCCCGAGGCGGCAGGGCCTGTCCGTTCTGCAGCAGCTCGACCGAGATGCCGTCCGGCGAGCGGATGAAGGTCATCCGGCCATCGCGCGGCGGGCGGCTGATCGTGACGCCGAGGTCAGCGAAGCGCTGGGTGGCGGCATAGATGTCGTCCACGCGGTAGGCGAGATGGCCGAAATTGCGGCCGCCGGCATAGTCCTTTTCGTCCCAGTTATGGGTGAGTTCCACCATCGGGATATCCATCTGCGTCGGGCTGACCCCGGCCGGGACGCCGCCCATGCGCGCGATGTCGGCGGGTGCGGCGAGGAAGACCAGCGTGAACCGCCCGGCCTCGTTATCGTGGCGGCCAATCTCGGTGAGGCCGAGCCCCTCGCAGAAGAAGCGCAAGGCTGCGCCGAGGTCTCCGACGCGCACCATCGTGTGCAGGAATTGCGGGCTCATGAATGGGCCTCCCGGAGGTTTCGGATCACTTGTTTGAGGTTGGGTGGCATCAGCGTGTAATACCGGCGCATCGCAATGGCGAGGAGGGCGATGGCCACCCCCATCACGGTGAGGAAGAAGCTGAACGTGTGGATCAGGGTGCCTTGCTCGAAGACCGGTGATTGGCCGGTGAGGGTCCACAACGCGTCCCAGACCGAATTGAACAGCATCGACAGGGGCGCGAGCCCCGCCGTCATGATCGCCGCACAGACGTAGATATAGGTGCTGGCGCGCGGGCCTTCGGCGCGCAGGTAGAGATCGGTGAATTCGCCGGGCTGCACCGCGTCGGGCAGTTCGCCACTTTTCTTGCGCGCGCTCAGCAGTTCCGGTGCAAAGTCCTTCGCCTTTTTCCAGCGCAAGGCGAGCAGGGCGCCCCATGCGATCACGGCAACGACGAGGGCAATGTAAACAGACATGGCAGGCCGCTTCTGATCCGGGTTCGGCGCGCGGCCCCCGGGGAAGGGTCAGGCCGTGTGTGCGCGTTCGTAGACAAGCATGGCGCGCTTTCGCGCCACACCCCAGTGATAGTTATGCAGCCGGCCATCGGCTGCAAGGGCCCGGTGGCAGGGGATGAACCAGCTGACCGGATTGGCGCCCACCGCCGCGCCGACCGCGCGGGAGGCTTTGGGGGCGTCAATGCGGGCGGCCAGCGCGCCATAGGTGCACGTTTCGCCGGCCGGGATTTCCAGCAGCGCGCGCCAGACTTGCCGGCGGAAGGGGGTGCCGTAGAGACAGACGGGCAGGGGCAGGCCCTCTTCGAAGACCTGCGCGGCCATGCGTTCGGCTTCACGATCGTCGCGCCGGATCGACGCGCCGGGATAGCGGGCGGCGAGATCGGCGAAGGCGTCGTCCTCAGCCCGGCCCTGATGTTCGAAGCCGGTGCGGGCCGGCGCGCCGTCGTCGATGAATCCGAGGGCGACGAGACCCCGCGGGCCGAT
>JBGSOU010000607.1:0-6571 GCA_041739025.1 Hyphomonas sp. | reverse complement strand
CGTGACGCCGGTGATCCGGCCTTCGAACTCGGCGCCCACGCGGTCGGCCAGGAAGATCGCGAGGTAGCGGTCGGTGGCATCGCGCTCGGCCGCCATCGAGCGGCGTTCGGTCGTGGAGATATGCTCGGCAATCTCTTCGAGACGCGCCGCCGAGCGTTCCGACAGGCCGTCCGGTCCGAACCCGTGCGCCGTAATCAGCGCGCGGTGGACGACGAGATCGGCATACCGGCGGATCGGCGAGGTGAAGTGCGAGTAGCGCTCGAGGTTGAGACCGAAGTGACCGAGGTTCTCTTCCGAATAGATCGCCTGCGCCTGAGAGCGCAGCACCATCTGCTGGATCATGCCCTCATAGTCGCCGCCGCGGATTTCGGCGAGCAGCTTGTTGAACTTGTGCGTCTGCGGACGTTCACCGATCGTCCATTTCATGTCCAGCGTCTGCAGGAAGTCCGCAAACGCCGCAATCTTCGCGTCTGACGGGGTGTCGTGCACGCGGTAGATCACCGGGCTCTGCTTCTGCTCCAGCGTCTCGGCAGCGGCGACGTTGGCCTGGATCATGAACTCCTCGATCAGCCGGTGGGCTTCGAGGCGTTCCTTGGTGACGATGCCGGTGATCTCGCCTTCGGCATCGAACTGGATGCGACGTTCCGGCAGGTCGAGATCAAGCGGACTGCGCTTGTCGCGCGCCTTCGAGACGGCGGCATAGGCGCCCCAGAGCGGCTTCAACACCGTTTCGAGAATGTCGCCCGCCTTGCCGCCCGGCTTGCCGTCGATGGCGGCCTGCGCTTCCTCATAGGCAAGCTTTGCCGCCGAGCGCATCGTGGCGCGCAGGAAGCGGTGGCTTTTCTTGTGGCCATCCTTGCCGAAGATCAGCTCCACCGCGAGGCAGGGGCGCAGCTCGCCTTCCTTCAGCGAGCAGGCCTCGGCCGACAGCTCGAACGGCAGCATCGGCACGACCCGGTCCGGGAAATAGGTCGAGTTGCCGCGTTTCTCGGCTTCCTTGTCGAGCGCCGAGCCTTCGGTGACGTAGGCGGAGACATCCGCAATCGCCACGATGACCCGCCAGCCATCGTCCAGTTCTTCCGCATACACGGCATCGTCATGGTCGCGCGCGTCGTGCGGGTCGATCGTGATCAGCGGCGTGCGCGTGAGGTCGGTGCGCTTCACGTCTGCAGGTTGCTTGGTCTTGGCCTCTTCGATCACGGCCTCCGGAAAGTCGACCGGAATGTCGTTCGCATGGATCGCGATCAAGCTGGCCGAGCGCGCGTCCGTGATGTGGCCGATCACCTCGGTGATCACGCCAAGCGCCGGACCATATTGGCGGCGGCCTTGCGGCTTCGGTTCGGCGACGACGAGGTCACCGTCCTTGGCGCCCTTGCGATCGGATTCCTGGATCAGGAATTCGCGCCGCTCCTTGCGGCTGGCCGGCGTCACGCGCCCGCCATGCGGCGTCTTGTTGTAGAGGCCGACGATGCGGTCGCTGACGCGCTTTTCGAGCAGCGTGACAACATAGGCGCGCCATTCGCCGTCCTCGCGCCCGGCGATCTTGCACATCGCCCGGTCGCCCTTGCCAGGCGCGCGCGAGCGGCTCTTGCCGGACGGGCCGCCATAGATCAGCTCAGGCCCGAACAGGCCGTTGTCGCCGACGCACTGGCCGATCAGGTCGCCTTCGCGTGTCATCCGTGTGAACTCGACCAGGCCGGTCGGAGGCGGGCGATCTGCCTGCGCAAAGCTGCGCTTGCCGGTCCGCTCCAGCTTGCCTTCGCGCTCCAGCTCCTCGAGCACCTCGCGCAGGATCGCCCGCTCGCGCCCCTTCACCTTCAGGCCTTTGGCGATATCGGCCTTGGACGTGGCGGCAGGGTTTTCCTTCAGGAAATCAAGGACAGTCTGTCGGTTCGGAAAGCTCATACGCCCGCATATAGGGGAGTTCGCGCCGGATTGCGCGGGGAAAGTGCGGGGGTGACGCCAATCTCATGCGGGCGGCACATCACGCGTCCCCGGACCTCTTCTTCGCCGGCGCTTTCTTCTTCGCAGCCGGCTTCTTGGCTGCCGGTTTCTTTGCGGCGGCCTTCTTCGGCGCGGCTTTCTTCTTGCCCGTGCCGCTACCCGCCTTGGCGTTCACGAGTTCCAGCGCCGCTTCCAGTGTCACGGTCTCCGGCGCCATCTCCTTCGGAAGGGTGGCGTTGACCTTGCCCCATTTCACGTAAGGCCCGTACTTGCCGGCGAACACTTCGACCGGGCCGCCGTCCGGGTGGTCGCCCAGCGATTTCAGCGCTGCGACACCGCCGCGTCCGCCGCCGACGGCCGCCGCTTTCGCGCGCTTCTCGGCGATCATGTCCACCGCGCGGTTGATGCCGATGGAGAACACGTCCGCCGGATCCTTCAGGTTCGCATAGGTCTTGCCATGCTGGACGTAGGGCCCGAACCGGCCGAAATTGGCGAGGATCATTTCGCCATCTTCCGGGTGCAGACCAATTTCGCGCGGCAAGCTGAGCAGTTCGACGGCGCGTGACAGGGTCAGCGTGTCGGGGCTATCGGCCTTGGCGAGGCTGGCACGTTTCGGCTTCTCGCCGTTTTCCATTTCGACATAGGGCCCGAACCGGCCGGATTTCAAAAGGATCATCACGCCCTTTTCAGGGTGAAGGCCGATCTCGTTGCCATCCGGATTGATGGCCGCGCTGTCGCCGCCCTCGGATGAAAACTGGCGGGTATACTTGCACTCGGGATGGCGCGAGCAGCCGACGAAGGCGCCGAACTTGCCGAGTTTCATCGACAATTCGCCTTCCTTGCAGAGCGGGCAAAGGCGCGGGTTCTCGATCGGATTGCCTTCGGCGTCCTGGCGCGGGAAGACGTGTGCACCGAGCGTTTCGTTCAGCGCATCGAGCACCGCCGAGACGCGAAGATCCTTGGTGCCGTCGATGTCGGCGGCGAACTGCTTCCAGAACTCCGCGAGGAATTCCTTCCAGTTCAGCTTTCCGTCCGAGATGACGTCCAGCTTCTCTTCCAGCCCGGCGGTGAAGTCATACTCCACATATCGCGCGAAAAAATTCTCGAGGAAGGCGGTGACGAGACGGCCTTTGTCCTCCGGCACCAGCGCCTTGCCTTCGATTCGGACATAGCCGCGATCTTCCAGGGTCGACATGGTGGAAGCGTACGTGGACGGACGGCCGATCCCGAGTTCTTCGAGGCGCTTGACGAGCGAGGCTTCGGTATACCGCGGCGGCGGGGTGGTGAAGGACTGGTTGGCATCCGCCTTCATGAGGTCCGCATGCTGACCTTCGGCCATCTTCGGCAGGCGGCCCTCGGCGTCGTCGTCATCGTCACCGGCGTCATGGCCCTCGGTATAGAGCTTGATGTAGCCGTCGAACACCAGAACCTGCCCGGTGGCGCGCAGGACGGCGCGCTTGTCCTTCGAGGCAAGGTCGATGGTCGTGCGCTCGAACAGCGCGGTTTCCATCTGCGAGGCCACCGCGCGGCGCCAGATCAGGGTATAGAGCTTTTTCAGGTCGCCTTCGCCATGATACTCTTCCGGGCGCAGGTTGAAGTCCGTCGGGCGCACGGCTTCGTGCGCCTCTTGGGCGTTCTTGGCCTTCGAGGAATAGCGCCGCGTGTTTTCCGGCAGGTAGCGCGCGCCATAGTTCGACTGGATCATTGCGCGGGCCGCCACATAGGCCTCTTCAGCCATGTTGACGCCGTCGGTCCGCATGTAGGTGATGCGGCCTTCTTCGTAGAGTTTCTGCGCCGCCTGCATGGTGCGCTTGGCACCGAAGCCGAGCTTGCGGCTGGCTTCCTGCTGCAGCGTGGACGTGATGAAGGGCGGCGGCGGATTGCGCTTCACGGGCTTGGCTTCAACGCTCGACACCGAATAGCCGCCGACCTTGACGACTTCCAGCGCGCGGTCTGCGTCGCCCTTGTTGCCGAGCGTGAACTTCTTCAGCGTGTCGCCATCAAGACTGTACAGGCGCGCCTCGAACGCCGTGCCGTCCGGCGCGCGCAGTTCGCATTCGATGTTCCAGTATTCCTGCGGGCGGAACATCTCGATTTCGTTTTCGCGGTCGCAGACGATCCGCAGCGCCACCGATTGCACCCGGCCGGCCGAGCGCGAGCCCGGCAGCTTGCGCCACAGGACGGGCGAGAGATTGAAGCCCACGAGATAGTCCAGCGCCCGGCGGGCGAGGTAGGCGTCGACCAGTTCAGCATCGATCTGGCGCGGGTTTTCCATCGCGGTGGTCACCGCGTTCTTGGTGATCGCGTTGAACACGACGCGTTCGACATGCGTGTCTTTCTTGAGGGCCCGGCGCTTCTTCAGGGCTTCGACGAGGTGCCAGCTGATCGCCTCACCTTCACGGTCAGGGTCGGTCGCCAGGATCAGCGTGTCGGCATCCTTGAGGGCGTTGGCGATATCGGAGATCCGCTTGGCTGATTTCGAATCGGCCTCCCAGATCATCTCGAAATCATTGTCGGGATCGACCGAGCCGTTCTTCGAGGGAAGGTCCCGGATATGCCCGTAGGACGCGAGGACTTTATAGTCCTTCCCCAGGTACTTGTTGATCGTTTTGGCCTTGGCTGGCGACTCGACGACGACAAGTTTCATGCGGTTTCCCTCGTTAAGGGCGGCAGGAATGGTCCGGGCGGGGAGGCGCTGTCAAGGCCGTCGCAGAGTCAGCCGTCTTCCCGGTAGGCGATGAACGCCAGTGCCGCGAACAGCACGAACAGGGGGGGGCTCCAGGCCGCAACAGGCGGTGGAGCCGCGCCCGTAGCCCCGAGACTGGCCGAAAACTGGGTGAAGAAATACAGGCCCACAGCCGCCAGAACACCCGTTGCCAAAAGGCGTGAGGTTCCCCCAAGTCTTTGCAGCCTGAGGCAGGCAAGCGCCCCGATCAGTGACATGGCGACGAACAATACGGGGGTCGCGGTCAGCGCATACCAGCGCATGGTATAGCGTGAGGCGTCGAGGCCGGCGGAGCGTGTTTCGTGGATGAAACCGGGCAGGGCCCAGAACCCGATCGTGTTGGGCGAGGCGAACTTGTCCAGCAGCGTGACAGCGTCCAGCGAGGTCGGGATGGCGAGGTTCTGCTTATGCTCCGGTGGCTGGTTCGGCAGGTTCTCGACGAGGTTCTCGATCTGCCAGAAGCCGTCATTCAGTGTGGCGCGCTCGGCATCGATCCGCCGCACAAAGGCAAAATCGCTGGTCGGCTGTCGGCCGACATAAAGGCGCTGCTCCTCGATCATCTTGACGTCCAGCAGCGTGCGGCCGGAATCCTCGACCTTGCGGGCATGGATCACGAACTGGCTGGTATCGTCGCCCTGGCGCAGCCAGATGCCGGTATCGGCCACCGCCAGCGTTTCCTGACCGATCTGCAGGAGGCGGGCGCGCTCGAACTCGAACGACTGGGTCAGCCGGGCAGCGAACGGGTTCAGCACCAGCGCCGAAAAGACCCCGAGCCCACCGGCCAAAACGATCACGGGGGTAAGGAAACGCCAGGCGGACAGGCCGCTCGCCCGGATGATGGACAGCTCCGAACGCCGGTTCAGCTGCATGAAGGCCAGCATGCAGGCGGCGAGCAGTGCGAAGGGCAGGGTCTGTTCGATCAGCAGCGGCAGCTTCATCAGTGACAGGCGCAGGGCGCTCACCAGGCTGAGGCTCACGTCGCCGCCCACCGTGCGCAGCTGCTCCACCACGTCGATCAGCAGGATCGCCAGCAGCAGCAGGCCGAGCACCATCGCCAGCCCGGACAGGCACTGCTTGAGGATGTAGATCTGGATCCGCGACATCAGGCCAACGCCTCCCGCCGGGAGTCGAGCAGGCTGCTGCCCGGCGCGGCGCGCGCGCCAATGTGGCGCCCGCGCCGGAAATAGATCCAGGACAGACTCCCGATGAGACCCAGGGGCACGATCCACTGGACCACGTTCAGGGATGGGTCATCCGCTGCCGCAGACTGCAGCGCCAGCTGAACCACCAGAACCACGGCCGCAGCCCCGGTCGCATAGCCGATCCGGCGGCCATAGCCCTGCCGGCTGAAGTCTCCGCCAAGGATCGCAAGGATCGCCAGCAGCGCCATCACGATGTTCAGCAGCGGCGTCGTCATGCGCGCATTGCCTTCGGCGAGGAACGCATCGGCTTCCTTGTTTTCAAAGTAGTTCTTCCGGTCCAGGAAGAAGAGCTCGTAGAGGTATTTGTCAGACGCCTTGAGGATCAGTTCGGTGTCTTCCTTCATGAACTCCGTCAGGTCGAACATGTACTGATCGAATTCCAGGATCGACAGCTGCTGGTTGGTGTCCAGCTGCTGGCTCAGCGCATCGCGCAGCAGCAGGGTCGGCCGGCCCTCGACGCTGACCAGCGCGGCGCTGCGCGCCAGAATGTCGGTCGGGTAGTCGGGATCGGTCATGTCGGAAATCAGCACGCCGCGCAGCTCGCCGCCGATCTGTTCGCGGGCATAGAAGGTCAGCCGTTCGCCATTGGTGGTGAACTGGCCCGGCCGGATCAGCGCGGCGGCAAGGTCGGCGCGGGCGACGGAGACCGCCTCACGCATCGTGCGCTGCGAGGCGGGCTGGACCCAGAGGTTCACCGCGA
>JBGSOU010000579.1:0-1575 GCA_041739025.1 Hyphomonas sp. | reverse complement strand
GGCGCCGCGACATTGGCGCAGGGCGAACACTGAGCGGTCCCCACCGGTCCGATCTCGGGGTGGTCCACCGCCCGTCGGGCGCGCCGGCGGGCGAGGCCTCAACCGGGCAGCAGAAGGCCTTGCTGATCGGACTGATGCTCGCCTCGGCGGGGGCCTTGTCGGACAGCGGGGCAGGCCCGGCGCCGCTGCTGCTGCTGGACGAGGCGGTCGCCCACCTTGATCCGGAACGGCGCACGGCCTTGTTCGGCGAACTGTCAGCGATGAACGGTCAGGCCTGGCTTACTGGCACCGACTTATATTTATTCGAGACGTTCGGCACGGACGCACAGAAGGTTCGCGTGGATAATTGCTCGGCGGTGCTTGAAGCGTAGCTTCGGGCCGCAAGGCATCGATGTCTGCTTCACCGTCTTCGGTAGCGGCGGCGGCCGGGTCTGCGGACTCCTCCGGCGCGCCCGCGAACCAGGTCTCTTCCTGTTCGAACCAGCCGGTCAGGACCGGGTTCACATCCTGGTGGCGCTTGTAGTTCAGGCCGTGATCGGCATCTTCAAGGACATGCAGATCGGCCTCCGGAAGGGCCTCGCGGAATTTCTCCACGCTGGAGACCAGCACGGTGGGATCCTTGTCGCCGAACACGGCCGAGACGGGAATGCCGGTCTCGGCCAGCGCGCGGAACGTGTCGTCCCGGCCGGTCAGCGGAAAGTTCCGGGCCGTGGCCAGCAGCGCGCGCCCATAGCCCTTGTATTTCATCTGCTCACGGACATCACCCTGGAGGCGGTTTTCGGGCGCCAGACCGGACTCGTCATACTGGGGATCACCGGTAATGGTTTTCATCGCCACCATCCGCCAGATCCAGTCACCGATCACCGGCGTGCGGATCAGCATCGCCTGCACACCGTCGAGGCCTGCCACATCAAAGCCGGCCGGCACGAACAGGAACACGCGCGCAACCCGTTCCGGATGGCGCACGGCAAACTCCGCCACGATGGGGCCGCCCATCGAGAGGCCGACAAAGCCGGCCGGTTCCGTGATCGACAGGGCGTCGAGCAGGGTCAGCAGCTCCCAGTCGTAGAAGTCGGTGTCATAGTCCGAATTGGGCCGGTCAGACCAGCCGCGCCCGAGATGATCGAACTGCAACACGCGGAAGCCTGCCTCGCGCAGGGCAGCGGCGTTCTGGTCGAAAATGAAGCCGGGCGTCGAATAGCCGTGCACCATCACGATGACCGGGGCGCCTTCCGGGCCGGACAGCCGGTAATGGATCCGGGCGCCGGGAAGTTCGACGAACTGGCCGGGCGCGCGGGCCCGTTCAATGTCGTCGAGGGGTTTCAGATTGCTGCCGGCGACCGACCAACTCGCCCACATGGCGAAAACCAACAGGCCGATAGCCCACAATACCCACTTCATGATGTCCTCCCACAGGCCGTGATGATGTCGGGTTCAACGGCGCGTGTCGAGCCAGATCCGCAGACGTTCCAGCGTGGGGAGAATATCCTGCAGCAGCGCGGGGGGAAAATCCGCCGGAAGTTCGGCGAGTTCCGGCTGCAGGGCCTGCAGCGCCTCGTCGCGCGCCGCCCGGCC